>NZ_CALAYQ010000116.1:0-16542 GCF_937894855.1 uncultured Zoogloea sp. | reverse complement strand
TCCACCTGGGCGACACCTTCACCGAAGGCGAAGACCTGCAATTCACCGGCATCCCGAGCTTTGCGCCCGAGCACTTCCGCCGCGCCCAGATCAAGAACCCCCTCAAGATGAAGCAGCTGCAGAAGGGCCTCGAGCAGCTCGCCCAAGAGGGCGCCACCCAGCTTTTCCGGCCCACCACCACCAACGAATTGATCCTCGGCGCCGTGGGCACCCTGCAGTTCGACGTGGTGGCCCACCGGCTGGAGTTTGAATACGGCGTGGACGTGATGTTCGAATCCTGCAGCTACGCCACCGCCCGCTGGCTGCGCGGCTCCGACGCCGACCTGCGCGCCCTCGCCGACAAATCCCCCGCCAACATGGCGCTGGACGGCAACGGCGACTACGTCTACCTCGCCCCCAACCGGGTGAACCTGCAGATGGCCCAGGAACGCTTCCCGAACATCAAGTTCCTGGAGACGCGGGAGATTTACTGAGGCCGGCGCGCCGGATCACTGCGCGATATCGAGGGGACTGACCACCCCTCGCCCACCCCGGTTGAGCACATGGGTGTAGATCATGGTCGTCTTCACATCCGAATGCCCGAGCAGCTCCTGCACGGTACGGATGTCGTAACCCGACTCCAGCAGATGGGTGGCGAATGAATGTCGGAAAGTATGCGGCGACACCATCTTGACGATGCCCGCCGCCTCGGCCGCCCTCTTGACCGCCCGCTGAACCCGCCGCTCATCAAGATGATGGCGGCGCACCACCCCACTCCGCGGATCCCGCGAGAACCCCGCCGCAGGAAACACGTACTGCCAGCCCAGCGCCGCGGCAGCGCAGGGATACTTGACCGCCAGCGCATCGGGCAACCACACCTCACCATGCCCGTTCGCCAGATCCCTGGCATGCAGCTGCCTGACCGCTTCCAGCTGCACCAGCATCCGTGACACCAGGCTCTCCGGCAGCATCGTCACCCTGTCTTTCTGCCCCTTGCCATCGCGCACCAGAATCTCCCGTCGAGACGCATCCACATCCTTGACGCGCAAGCGCAGGCATTCCAGAAGCCGCAACCCAGCGCCATACAGCAGCCGCGCAGGAAGGACCACATCCGGATCATCCAGCGCGCCGAGCAAAGCCGACGCCTCTGCCCGTGTCAGCACCGACGGCAAACGCCTGGGCTTCTTCGCGCGCACCAGATCATCGAGCCACGGCAGTTCGATACCCAGGACATCCCGATACAGAAAAAGCAAAGCCGACAACGCCTGTGTCTGCGTCGCCGCACTCACGTTGCGCTCCACCGCCAGGGCACCCAGAAACGCCTCCACTTCTACCTTGCCCATGTCCCGCGGATATGCTGCTTGCCATAAAAGAAAACGTGGTCTTTAATCCATTTTATATATACCAATTCGGTTCTCAGACTGTAATGCTTGACCCGAACCCGCTTCCGAACCAGGTCCAGCAAGCGAGGCGCCGGGGAAGAAGCCGCAAGAAGGGTAGACGACATGATGACGCAAAGCTCCGACTGCACTGTATTTTTGTACATCAACTTAGCACAATCTGACAGATTAGGCGACAGCCGCATAAGCCCCCAGACGCGACATTTGTCGTCTACTTCACGTTAGCCGTCTTTTCCAACCACAGCCCAACAGGAGGATTCCATGCGAAACGCACTCACAATAGCCGTTGCTCTTGCCGCACTAGCTTTTCCGCCAACTCCGTTGCTTGCTGAGCCGATAGTTGCAGGAGCTGCCATTGTTGAAGGCGCAAAGACAGCGGTTCTATTAAACAGCATCCGCACTCTGATCAATGATGCGATAGACAAAGCGCAAAACACAGGAAACTACTTGCTATTCAAGAGTGGCACCGAACTTAAGAGCGTTATAGATACCTGGGAAAAAGCCAACTCCAATCTCTTGGATAAAGCATTCAGAGAACTAAACGATTCTCAGCGAAAATTCTTTTCAGATGCCAATTCTTTAGCGCAAAAGCTAAACCAGGATGTCGCCGCGCAAATGGAAGCAGCGACAAAGTTTGCAGAACTAGCAAACCAGACGATTGCTGATGTTCGGATTTTTGACGGTGGGCTTGCGCTTTTTCGCTATGCGCCAAGAATTGCTTACCCAGGTATGACCGGAGACATTTCATTTACGGTCCGTGGGGTTAATTTTGATGATGCAGATCCTCAACTGATATTGCCAAGCGGAAAGCCCACTAAGCGTGTCTCGCTATCTAAACAAGAGGCAGTGTTCACGATTTCAAGTAGTGAATTTTCGTATCAGCCAGAGGCAACCAGTTTCGCGAAACTGACATTAAGTTACTTAAACCCATCAGATGGTTTTTTTGGAAGAGTCGCAGATTCTTTCAGGGGGAGAAAAGAGCGCCGCTCAACAGAAATTGCAGTGATGCAGTTACCGCAAAAACTTGGAACCTACACATTGCAGTTTAGAACTCGCGATACGGTTCGAGATACTTGGAATGGACAACGTGAATTCTACTGGTCAGGCCGAGATGATAGTCGTACAGAGACGCAAGGTCCGCACGACAACGGTTGGCGTATGGTTATAGGTTCTTTGCATCAAGGCAGGGTTTGGGGTAAGGCCGGAAGAGGGTGCCATCTTCAGAGCAACAACGAGCATGGGTTCGCAATCGAAATAAGAGTCGGAAGAATAAGCACCTTAACAAATCCGAATGCTCCCGGTTACCAACACTGCATTTGGCACTGGCAAGAATATATGGAACGACAGGTAGTCAACGACCAGCCTCCAGTTGGAGGGCAAATGGGTTGGACCAGCGATATCCCTCTCGCCTTGCCGGCGAATCGAGAGAGCTTTGTCTTAAGGCTCCGCACATGGCATGGCTTGGAGCGCGCTATTGCGGGATCTCAGACAGAAGCTTTCTATCAAGTAAGCGAGTCGGGGAATACACTGATACTCCGCCCTCAAATACCTACTGATTTGAATGGCTTGTAAACGGCTAACATCACAATCCACCGGACCGGCAAAAAGCTACGCTTTTTGCCGTCCGGTGATTTTGCACGTTAGCGCCCGCAAGAAATCGTGAGGTAATCATGTACATTCCGCCCGGCTTCAATACGATCACGCCGTACTTTTTCGTCAAGGGTGCCGACCAATTCGTTGCGTTCCTTGTCAAAGCTTTTGGTGGCATCGAAGTGCTTCGCAGCTTGCGCCCCGACGGCTGCATTGCCAATACGCAGGTTCGCATCGGCACATCCACCATCATGGCAAGCGAGGCTGGCGGCCAGTACGCACCCATGCCAATGGCTTGCTACATCTACGTCGAGAACGCTGATAAGGCTATGGAACAGGCGCTTGCGGCCGGGGGCACGCTGGAAATGGAGGTCAGCGACATGCCCTATGGCGACCGTCAAGGCGGCATCAAAGATCCGCATGGCAATATCTGGTGGGTCTCTGAGCGCCTTGTCCACGCGCCGTATTCAACGTGAGCGTGCGGGCTCTAACATGTCAATGCAGCGGACGCGGTTCCCGCGCCGCTGATTTCCGGCGTTAGGCGGTTCGGATCGCTCATGAACAGTCGACTTCATCTTCCGTCGTCACTCACGGCAGCCATCGCGGCTTCGGCAACCGGTGCCGGCACGTTTTGTACATCGCGTCAGCCTCGTCGCCTCGCCGAGCACCGTGGGGGCCAGGTGCCAGCTCGCGCCACACACAGTTTTCTCTTTCGGTCCGGCGTGCTCCGTCGCGCCGGCCTCAACAAGGGGTGCTGCCGTAGTCACCCCCCGTCTAACACTGCGCTCAAGCGGACCTGCCGCAAGCGGCAGGCCGCATAGCTCCAACGTTAGGCGGTTCGGATCGCTCATGAACAGTCGACCTCATTTTCCGTCGTCACTCATGCCAGCCATTGCGGCTTCGGCAACCGGTGCCGGCACGTTTTGTACATCGCGTCGGCCTCATCGCCTCGCCAAGCACCGTGGGGGCCAGGTGCCAGCTCGCGCTACACACAGTTTTCTCCATCGGTCCGGCGTGCTCCGTCGCGCCGGCCTCAACATGGGGTGCTGCCGTAGTTACCCCCCGTCTAACACTGCGCTCAAGCGGACCTGCCGCAAGCGGCAGGCCGCATAGCTCCAACGTTAGGGCTACTCAATCACCTAGGACGCTCCAATGAAGGAAGTCATACAAGCTATTGGCGCAGTAATAACTTCACCGTATCCATACTTTGCGGTTTTTGGGTACTTTGGCCTTCAGTCGTACACGGCGCTCATTTCAAAGGAGATCACGACTCCCTCAATCGTGATATTCGGCTTCCTGCTGCTGTTTCTTGCTTTCTTATGCGTACTGGTCTTCGTTCTAATTCAGAAGGTCGGTCACTTGTCTATGCTCTCGCCTGAGTATCAGGTTGAGCTTGAAAAAATCAAGGGACTTACTCAATCAGGCATGAGCAAAGATGAATTGAGAGACGAGCTACGGAAACTCAAAGAGAAGGAGGCAACCCATGGATAAGATCGCCTCAGTACGTAAGCTCTCCGAAGCCTACTTGGTGTACAAGCAGTCTCGAATTCTTGTGGAGTTGGCTAACGGTGGCCTTAACCTCGCCTCTCTTGTTGAAATTGAGAGTGCTGTGGATCACCTTTTTAGAGGATTAAGTGTCGAATCATCCGCCGACCCGGATAGGCAGTTTGACAAAGCCTTAGACCACATACTTAGAGCTACGCTGGACAATCTACAGGCGTTATTTTCGAGGAGCAGTCAGCTTGTTACTGAGATTCGCAAGTCACGCCATGCGAAGGTATTGAGTGATCCCGATGTTATAGCATTCCTAAATAAGATCAAGATGGCTCAAGGTACGGTAGCCGCGGTTTCCGAACTGAACTTCGGCACAGTGCATCAAGTGCTTAGCGAATTGTCCAACGACGTTGATGTTCTCGAAAAGCTCAATCAAGGTTACTTGGCCGCCAGGTCTATTGGCTCTCGGCGAGAAGTCTATTTGGCATTTCTTGCATTCGCTGTCGGCATAATTTCAAGCATGATTGCTTCCGCTCTGTTCGCGCTATGGAAGTAGCCCTAACAACTCATTCCACCGGACCTGCGCGAAAAGCCGCGCAGGCCGGTGAATTCAGACGTTATGTGTCACCGAGGAAGTTTGCTGGGCTGATCGAAGATGTGGCGCTTATGGTGAATTGATGACAATCATTGATTTAAACGGTTTGGCTCTAGCCATAGTGATCGGAGGGACGTTAGCAGCCATTGGTACGGGCATCGACAGTCTGCTTCTTGCGAGACATGTTGAAGCTATCGATAAACTAGCTCTTCGCTGGTGGGTGTTCTTCGATGACTTGAAAATCATCGACATTCCTAGAATTGCGGTTGGCGTTTATATCAAAGGAAAAAACGTTGTCTTAGGTTCTGGATTTTCGCCTACGTTTTTCTTACGCTCATTCTTACTCAGTCTTGTGCTTACTATAATCACCGTTCCGGGTGGCCGGGCATTGGGACTGGCCCTGCTTCAGGCATGTAATCATCAGACCGGCTGGATGACAGAACAAAGCTTTTCTTTCTTTGAAACATTGAAAATTGGGTGGGGCTGGGCTGGCATGCAAACCATTGCCTATCTCGTGCCAGTTAATATTGCGTTTGATTTTGCCACAATATTTGTAACCATTCTTATTCTTTCAAAGGCACTAACAAAAACAAATTATTTCTTATTGGCGCTGATATGTCTGGATATAGTGGCATGTGTAGTTTTATTCTACAACGCTGTATACATCGCAGATCAATTCGATAGCGCCTCAATCGTTAGTGCCAATGGATACTGGCAGTTATACCCATCGTTCCTGAATGCTTTCACGTACGGATGTGCCGCTTTTCATATTTTGACATCGAAGCTTTTATTTGTTTCGACCATCTTATTGCCAACTCTGATCTATCTAATATTGATCGTTGCTTTGTTCTTGCTAAGAGAGGGATTCCGGCTTTTTAAGTTCATCACAATGCACGTTCTAGAAAAGAGTGTTGAAGATAAGAAGACTATTTTTGCGCACCTTGGAACAACTCTTGGTCTCATTACGGCTGTCGGAAAGGCAGTGGTTGAGATGGCGAAATTGATATGATCACTCTGATATTGCAAGACTAATGATATTCAACCAACAATGAATGCCACATAACACTACGGTCAACGGGGGCGCCCAAACAGCCAGCTTCGCCAACTGTTTGGGCGCCCGTTACCTTCGACGTTGGGGCTCTTCACGATTACAGTACCTATCCAATGCCTATATCTAAATTCCTTGCCGTTTTGCTTACCTGCCTATGGTTTTCCTCGGGTGTCTATGGTCAGGGCTATCAAATGAGCAGCAAGTCCTACAACGCTGCCTTGCCAAAGGGAATGTGGAAAGGCCACTTGTCATTCTCTGACGTTTACTGCGCGACTGCTCCTTCCCCGGAAACGGCCGAACACCTTACGCAGGCGATGTACAACAACAACACGGTTTACCGAGCGGCGATCGAATATCCGGGAAAGATTCTTCTGGCGGTGGCGTTCTCGTCCCTTCCGATGGGAAGATCGGCGGAAGAGGATGTGGAAACGATCCTGACAATGCGGCGGATGATGCAGGAACGAGTAAAGAATATGCCGACCGTGCTGGAGGTGTCTGACCTCAAGACAAGTTTTGGAAAGACCGTCGGTGTTCGAATGAACAACGTTAAGTCCGACATACCAGAACTCGGTCCGTTCCCTCTCGGTATGCAAATGTTCATCCCGCCAAAGGGCGGTCTCTTTTCAATGTCCGTGCATCGCATTTTTGCAAGAGGTGCCGTTCGGTTTGAGGTGGCTGCAATTCAAATTGCTCCACAACCACAGACGGATTCCACCGAAGGCGAAATGAAGGAGCACCTATCAACGATGGTGGAGACACTGACGGACTCGTTGCAAAAATGCACTGGAGCGTTGCCGGTTCGGGTGAAGAATTGACCCGAGCCCCAACCCATCATTCCACCGGACCTGCGCGAAAAGCCGCGCAGGCCGGTTAATTCAAACGTTAGCCCTCCTCCCCATCCGTCATGCCCAAGCTAAAGAAGAACGTGGCGCCGTTGCTCGAAAAGGGTACTGAGTCGCTGACTCTGGCAATCGAGCTATTTAATCGGCCTACCGAAATAGGCCGAACGCACGGTGTCTTGATTCTGATGCAACACGCCTTTGAGATGCTGTTGAAGGCATCCATTCTTCAAAGTACCGGGAGTATTCACGACCGAGAGAAGCGATATACCTACGGATTCGACCGATGCCTTACAGTGGCGACTGAGCAATTGAAGGTCATCACTACGGACGAAAGAGCTACGCTCTCCATTCTTGATGCGCAGCGCGATCAGGCTGCACACTACTATGTGGAGATGTCCGAGGACATCCTTTACGTGCATGCACAGTCCGGCGTCACTCTCTTTAACGAATTGCTAAAGAAGGTTTTCGGCGTTGCCCTATCGGACAAACTGCCAAGCCGAATTCTCCCAATCTCAATTCGCCCCCCCAGGGACTTGGTGACTCTATTCGCGAACGAATTGGCGGAAGTCGACCGCTTGCTGACTAGCGGAAAACGTCAAGGCGCAGCGGCCGCAGCGAGACTTCGCACAATTCTGGCGTTTACTGTCGGGTCTCGCGACGGAGGACAGCGGGTTCCGGAAACTGAGATCGCCGCAGCCATCGCCAAGCGCAGAAAGAAGAACGAATGGGAGGTAATTCTCCCCGAGGTCGCGCAACTCCGATTGAGCACAGACGGCAGCGGAATCCCAATCACCATGCGAATCTCCAAGGATGCGCCAATCGCTGTTCGCATCGCGAAACCTGGAGAAGAAGTCGCCGGAACGGTCATCAAACAGCAGATCGATCCATGGGACGTCTACACGATGAGCCGAGATGATCTCGCATCGAAGCTATCCCTGACCGGGCCACGGACCCACGCACTGATTTATGAGCTGAATCTACAAGCTGATCCCGAGTGCTACAAGGAGCTGAGAAAGAAGAGCCAAGTGTTCAAAGGCTATTCGAAGAAGGCATTGGACAAGCTGCGACAGGCAAAGGAGGAACTGGATATTGAAGATGTTTGGGCACGCCACAGAACCAAGCTCGTTCCGACCGCTCGGAGACGGAAGGGCTAACCCTTCGTTGCAGGGGACCGCCGGCCCCTGAATTCAAACGTTAGGCGCTCCAATGTCAGAGGCTCTTCTCTCTGCCCTTGTCCTCGCGCCGCTCATTCTTGCGCTCATAGCTGGCGTGGCTGCCTGGCGCCTTGTCGCGCGCCCCGTGCTATTCATGGTGGTCTCAGCTCTTTCGCTCCTGGGTGTCCAGGCTGTGTTGTCGCCCGTCGCAATCTCTTCAATCTTTATCCCAGGCGGCACAACCCACGACGCCTTCGCTGGTAGTGTTGTTGCGGGCGCTCTTGGCGTAGTGGTTCTCGGCATTCCTCTGCTGTGTTGGCTATTTAAAGGTCTGCGCCATGCCTGACACCTCGGTCAAGGCGCGCCCTTCGGTCGCTGGGACGCGCCGCAAGCGGCGCGTCCCTTACGTTGAACGTTGCCTCAAACACAAAAAACTCTGACAGGCTCCTTTACGGGGCCGGGCCCATCGCAACCCTTGCCCAGCGCGGCTTTCCGGCCATTTCCACGTTGCCCCGGCGTCCCGTCCTCCCCTCCGGCAATCATTCCACGACGTCGTGCACTCATTGCAGGACGTCGTGCTGCAGTTGCTGGATGTCCTGCAAGCACAGCCGGACATCCAGCAGTTATTGCAAGACATCCGGCGATCATTCATGGACGTCCGGCTACCATGGCAGGATGTCTGGCTGTCATCGCTGGACGTCCAGCAGCCGTTGCCGGATGTCTGGCTGTCGTCGCCGGATGTCCGGCAAAAATCGCAGGATGTCCTGCAGGATGTGCACGACGTCGTGCAGCGATTGCAAGACAGGGGGCAGAGGTCGGCCGGCGTCGGTGAGTCACCGCAATCCGTCGCCCATAAAACGGCTGGTGGCGCGGGGCGCCGCCAGCCAGCCGCTTCTGCGCCGCACCACGCTGCCCCATCCCGGTTGATCTCCCCGTCACAAGACCATAACAGCGCTGGGGGAATCGCGATGCCGGTCAAACTCGTCGGCTGTACGCCGGACGAGTAGGGAATGATCGTGAGATTTCGTGTGCTCCATCGCAAGCCCAACGATTGAGCTTGGATCGTGATCGCAAAGCGAGCCACGATCTGCTGGAGGCAGCGATCCGCGACCGCTCTTCCTGATCGGTCGCCCCTTCGACCAGGAAGCGCATCGTCCGGGCAATGGACAGATGTTTGCCCTTCTTGCGCCCAGCCGCGAAGCCGTACGTGCGGCGTATGCCAGCGCCCTCGCGCACGGAGGCACCTGCGAAGGGCCTCCGGGATTGCGCCCGCAGTACCATGCCGATTATTACGGTGCGTATTTTCGCGACCCCGATGGCAACGAGCTGTGCGTGGTCTGCCAAGCGCCGGCCTGAGTCACCGGGGCGATTGCCTCAGCGGTCGCCTGCCACCACCGACACCACTGCGCGGCTCGCGTCACGGATCGCCCGGTGTCGAAAACCGCCCACGTCGTTCGTCGTCATTCAGAGGGATGTCCTCGTCACACAGGAGCGATCATGTCCACCCAACAGGTTCAGCTACACCGCGTCATCCGCAGCACGCCAGAGCGCGTCTATCGCGCCTTCCTCGACCCCGCCGCGTGGGCCAAGTGGCTGCCGCCCCACGGCTTCGTCGGCACCGTGCATCAGCTCGAACCCCAGGTGGGCGGCCGCTACCGGATGTCCTTCACCAACTTCACCACCGGCCACAGCCACAGCTTCGGCGGCGAATATCTCGAGCTCGAACCCAACCAGAAGCTGCGCTACACCGCCGCCTTCGACGACCCGAACCTGCCCGGCCAGATGCAGACCACGGTGGTCATCCGCGAGGTGTTCTGCGGGGTGGAACTCCACATCGTCCAGGAAGGCATCCCGGCGGTGATCCCCCTCGAAGCCTGCCACCTGGGCTGGCAGGAGTCGCTTCAGCTGCTCGTCCAGCTTGTGGAACCCGAAATCCGCGGCTGACCACCCCACCGGCCGCTATGCTGAATCATCCAGCGACAGGAGACACACCATGATGCCGACCGTTTTTCGCGCCCACCTTCCTTGGCAGGCTGTCGTCCCCGGGGCTAAGATGGACAAGCCATCCGGATAAACATCCTTGCCCCAGAAAGCCCCGCCGCCATGAAACTCCACGCCTTCGTCGCGATGCCTTTCGGCACCAAAGCCGACCCGGACGGCAAGCTGATCTACTTCAACCGCATCTACGACGAGCTCCTGCGCCCTGCCCTCGAAAAAGCCGGGCTCGACGTGATCCGGGCCGACGAGGAACAGCGCGCCGGCGACATCCGGGTGGACATGTTCCAGGAACTCCTGATGGCCGACCTGGTGCTGGTGGACCTCACCCTCGACAACCCCAACGTGTGGTACGAGCTGGGCGTGCGCCACGCGCTGCGCGCCCGGGGCGTGGTCCTCACCCTCGGCCCGCGGGGCACCAAGCCCTTCGACATCTACACCGACCGCAAGCTCGGCTATCACCTGAAGGACGGCGCGCCTGATCCGGATTTCCTCGCCGCCGACATCGACGCGCTCGCCGAGATGACCCGCGAGACCCTCGCCGCCGGCCCCGAACGCATCGTCAGCCCGGTGTATTCACTGCTGCCCAACCTCACCGAGCCCGACTGGAAATCCCTGCGGGCCGGCGCCGCGCGGGAGTTCTGGCGCCACTACGACGACTGGAGCACCTGGATCGAGCGGGCCCGCAGGGCCGAGCGCCCCGAAGACGTGCTGGTGCTCGCCGAGGAAGCCCCGGTCACCGCCCTGCGGGTCGAAGCCAGGCTCCTGGCCGGCAAGGCCCTGATGAAGGGCCGGCACTTCAACTTTGCCCTGGAGCAGTTCGAAGCCGCCTGCCGCTTCGACCCCACCAACCTCGAAGCGGCCCGCAACCGGGGCATGTGCCTGCAGCGCATCGGCCGCAGCGACGACGCCCGGGCGATCTACAAGAAGATCCTCGCCGAGCACCCCCGGGAGGTCGAAACCTGGGCCCTGCTGGGCCGGCTCGACAAGGACGCCTGGGTCGAGGCCTGGAACCGCGACGGCAGCACGCCCGAGCAGAAACGCAGCGACGCCGGCTACGAGGACGCCCTGCTCCTCACGGCCATCGAATCCTACGTCACCGCCTTCCGCGCCGCGCCGGGCCACTACTACTCGGGCATCAACGCCCTCACCCTGATCCACCTCTACCGGGATCTCACCGGCCAGCCCTCGCCTTACGACGCCCAGCTTGCGTGCCTGAGCGGCGGCGTATCGTGGGCCACCGGCTGCGAACTGCTCGCCAGCAACAACTACGGGGGCCGCGCCACCCTCGGCGATCTGGCCGTGCTGGACGGCGATGCCGCCACCGTCACCCGCGCCTACAAAGAGGCCATCGCCCTCGCCGACCGGGACTGGTTCTCCCTCGATTCCACCCTCGGCCAGCTGCGCCTGCTGCAGTCCATCGGCTTTGCGCCAGATCGCGTTGGCGCCGGCATCGCCACCTTCGAACGCGCCCTGGGCCGTCTCCAGAAACCCGCCGAAAGCTGGAAGCCCGAAAAAGTCTTCCTGTTCTCCGGCCACATGGTCGACGCGCCCGACCGCAAGCAGCCACGCTTCCCCGCCGACAAGGAGCCCATCGCCGCCGCCGCCATCACCAAGGCGCTGGACGATCTGGGCGCCACCGCTGCCGATCTCGCCCTCACCCAGGGCGCCTCCGGCGGCGACATCCTCGTTGCCGAGGCCGCCATCGCCCGCGGCATGAAGGTGCAGCTCCTGCTGCCCCTGCCCGAACCCGAGTTCATCACCGCGTCGGTGCTCCCCGCCACCAACGGCGACGACTGGAGGAAGCGCTTCCTCGCCCTGCGCGACAACCCCCTGTGCCTGCCGCCGCGGGTGATGCCCGACGAGCTCGGCCCCCTGCCCCGCGACAGCCACGGCAACGCGCTCAACGCCTTCGAGCGCTGCAACATTTGGCTCCTCAACAGCGCGCTGGCCTGCGGCATCAAGCGCACCCGCTTCATCTGCCTGTGGAACGGCAGCGGTGGCGACGGCCCCGGCGGCACTCAGCACATGGTGGACGAGGTCAAGCGCCGCACGGGGCAGGTCACCTGGCTCGACACCCGCAAGATGTGGTAGCCCCTTCAAGCACTCAAGGAAAGGATTTCCGCCATGCCCTCCGCCCTCGAAAAGCGCATCACCGCACCCGGCCCCAAGAAGATCCTCTCCTGCGACGGGGGCGGCATCCTCGGGCTGATGAGCGTCGAGATCCTTGCCAAGCTCGAAGCCGACCTGCGCACCGAACTCAAAGAACCCGACCTCCTGCTGTGCGACTACTTCGACTTCGTGTGCGGCACCAGCACCGGGGCGATCATCGCCGCCTGCATCGCCGCGGGCATGAGCACCGACAAGATCCGCAAGTTCTACGTGGATGGCGGCAAGCAGATGTTCGACAAGGCCTCGCTGCTCAAGCGCCTGCACTATTCCTACAACAAGGAGCCGCTGGCCAAAAAGCTCCAGACCGAGTTCTCCGCTGCGCTGGGCGACGACACCACCCTCGGCAGCCCCGGCCTGCGCTCGGTGCTGATGATGGTGATGCGGAACGCCAGCACCGATTCGCCCTGGCCGGTGAGCAACAACCCCTTCGCCAAGTACAACCAGCGCAATCGCAAGGACTGCAACCTGCTGCTGCCCCTGTGGCAGCTGGTGCGCGCCAGCACCGCGGCGCCCACCTACTTCCCGCCCGAGGTCGTGACCCTCGGCAAGAGCAAGGACGCCTACGACTTCGTGTTTGTGGATGGCGGCGTCACCACCTACAACAACGCCGCCTTCCTGGCCTTCCAGATGGTCACCGCCGCGCCCTACAAACTCAACTGGAAGACCGGCACCGACCAGCTGCTCATCGTCTCCACCGGCACCGGCAGCACGCCGGCCGTGCGCCCCGGCCTCAAGCCCGCAGACATGTGGCTGCTCGACGCCGCCAAGACCGTGCCCGGCGCCCTGATGAACGCCGCCGCGGCCGGCTGGGACATGGCCTGCCGGGTGCTCGGCGAATGCCGCTTCGGCCGCCCCATCGACCGGGAAGTGGGCGATCTGGTGGGTGATGGCACCTTCTCCGGCGCCAAGCAGTTTGCCTACGTGCGCTACGACCCGGACGTGAGCCAGCCCGGCCTCGACGCCCTGGGCCTCTCCGACGTCAAGTCTGCCGACGTGCAGACGCTCGACTCCATCGAGCACATCCCCGAGATCCGGCGGGTCGGCGAAGCCTTCGCCAGGCGCTACGTGGATGTTAAACAGCAGCTGCGCGGCTTCCTCTGAACCCCATCGGCGCCCTCCCATGAACGACCCGCCCTCCCCGCTCCAGAACGCCCCGCCGGCTGCCCCCGAGCCGGCGGAACACCGGCGACGCCCGCCCAAGGAGCGGCACTCCTTTGCCGCGCGGCTGTTCGGCTACGACCTGTTCATCTCCTTCGCCCTCGGCCATCTGCCGCGGGGCACCCAGTCCTACGCATCCGACCTCGCCCGCCAGCTGCGAGAGCGGGATTTCGCGGTGTTCTACAGCGAAGACGAAGCCGCCCCCGGCGACGAGCTCAACGAAACCCTCAAGCGCGCCCTCGCCCGCGCCCGCATCCTGGTGGTGATCGCCAACAAGGGCATGCTCCAGCGCCCCGGCTGGGTGAAGACCGAGGTCGAGACCTTCCGCGCCCTGCACCCCGACCGGCCGATCATCCCCATCAGCATCGACGGCGCGCTCACCGACCCCGAGCTCGTCCCCGCCATCAGCAGCTGGCTCCCGGTGGGCGACACCATCTGGCTCGACGAGCCCCTCGACGCCGTCGCCCACGGCATCGCCAGCCGCGACGTGGTCACCCGCCTGTGCCTCGCCCCCACCCACATGCGCGCCAGCCAGTGGTGGCGAACCACCCAGATCGGCGTCGGGCTGGTGCTGGTCGCCCTCACCACCAGCTCGATCTGGTCCGAGCACCGGGCCCGCGTGCACGCCGAGGAAGCCCTCGCCGAAGCCCAGCGCGCCCAGCGCGCCGAAGCCCGCGCCGTGGCCGAGCTGCGCAACTCCACCGGCCTGCGCCTGCGCGCCGAATCCTCCGCGATGCTCGCCGGGCTGCGCCCCGATCCCGACGAGCGCGCCCTGCTCCAGCTCCTCGCCGCCCTGCGCCTGGGCGGCGCCGAACGCCCGCCCGATGCCGAGGCCGAAGGCGAGCTCCTCGCCAGCCTGCGCCACGAACGCTTCCTGGTGCGCCTCGTGGGCACCGCCGACGAATTCATCGCCATGGCCGTCAGCCCCGGCGGCGAGCGCCTCGTCACGGTGGCCGACGACCACACCCTGCAGCTCTGGAACGCCCGCACCGCCACGCCCCTGGGCGCGCCCATCGAAGCCGACGCCAACACCACCCGCGCGATCGCCTTCAGCCCCGACGGCCGCAGCCTCATCACCGGCAGCAACGACACCACCCTGCGCCTGTGGGACGTGGGCGACACCACCCTCGAACCGGCCCTCGCCTTCCCCTTCACCGGCCACATGGACGCCGTGCGCAGCGCCATCTACAGCCCCGACGGCAGCCTCGTGGCGTCAGGCAGCGACGATCGCACCGCCATGCTGTGGGACGTGCGCACCAGCAAGCCCACCGTCCCGCCCCTCACCGGCCACCGGGACGCCGTCACCGCCGTCGCCTTCAGCCCCGACGGCAAGCGCCTCGTCACCGGCAGCAACGACAACACCCTGCGCCTGTGGGACGTGGCCACCGGCCGCGCCATCGGCAAGCCCTTCACCGGCCACACCGATTCGGTGCGCTGCGTGGCCTTCAGTCCAGATGGCAAGCGCCTCGTCTCCGGCGGCTGGGACGACACCCTCATCATCTGGGACGTGGCCCGCGGCCGCCCGGCGGCCCCGCCCCTCGTCGGCCACGACGGCCTGGTACGCAGCGTCGCCTTCAGCCGCGACGGCCGGGAGATCCTCTCCGCCGGCGAGGACGGCACCCTCCGCCTGTGGGACGCCGCCACCGGCGCCCCCCTCGGCGAGCCGCTGGCCGGCCACGGCGACGCCGTCACCTCGGCGCGCTTCACCCAGGCAGGCGGCGACCGCATTGTCTCGATCAGCCTCGACCGCAGCCTGCGCCTGTGGAACCCCCGCACCACCTCGCCGGTGGGCGCGCCCCTCGCCAGCGGCAGCCGGCAGCTCGTCAGCCTGGCGGTGAGCGCCGACGGCAAGCGCATCGCCGGCGCCGGCGAAGACCTGCGCCTGCACCTGTGGCGGGTCTCCGCCAACCGCGCCAGCGAACAGGATGACAAGAACGGCAACGCCGCCGACCACCGCGACGAGGTGCCATCGGGCGAGATCGCCCTGCCTCCGTGGCCCGCGCCCACCCTCGCCCTGCGCTTCAGCCCCGACGGCGCCCGGCTCGCCGCCGGCGGCTACGACGGCAGCCTGCGCCTGGCCGACGGGCGCACCGGCGAGGCGATCGGCGAACCCGTCGCCGCCCACCCCGGCCCCGTCTCGGCGCTGGCCTGGAGCCCCGACGGCAAGTTTGTCGCCACCGGTGGCTGGGACGCCAGCGTGCGCGTCTGGCATGCCGACGGCCGCCCCGCCGGCCCGCCCCTCGTCGGCCACGACCACTGGATCGCCGCCCTCGCCTGGCGCCCGGACGGCCGCGGGCTTGTATCGGCCAGCGCCGACCGCAGCCTGCGCCACTGGAACGTCACCCCCGGCCAGCAGTTCGGCCAGCTCATCGGCCACCCCATGACCGGCCACGACAACTGGGTGCTCGCCGCCGCCTTCAGCCCGGACGGCAAGCGCATCTACTCGGGCAGCGCCGACGACGCCCTGCGCATCTGGGATGCAGCCACCGGCGAGCCCGTCGGCGAACCCCTCGAAGGCCACCGCCGCTGGGTGACCAGCGTGGACGTGAGCCCCGACGGACGCCACCTCGCATCGGGCAGCTGGGATCGCACCCTGCGTCTGTGGCACGCCGAAACCGGCGTCCCCGTCGGCCGGCCCCTCGAAGGCCACACCGACGCCGTGCAATGGGTCGCCTTCCGCAACAAGGGCCAGCTCATCCACTCCGCCAGCCGCAACGGCGCCCTCCACCTGTGGGCCGGCCCCGCCCGCTGGCCGGGCATGCTGTGCGGCAAGCTCACCCGCAACATGAGCCGTGAGCAATGGACACGCTGGGTATCCAAGGACATCGACTACCTACCCCAATGCCCCGATCTGCCCGCACCAACCAAATAACCCCCACGAACCTGTAGGTCGGACTTCAGTCCGACAAGCCGCCCTCACCAAGCCGCGATGTCGGACTGAAGTCCGACCTACAGGGAAGCGATTACGGGCATTCCGCAACATGCCCCCGGGCAATGAAAACGCTGAGCATCGAAGGACATTGACGACCTGCCCACCCGTCAACCACCCCCCAAGAACCTGTAGGTCAATGAGATGGACTCCTCCCTCCTGAAACGGCTTCGATGAGCCAGA
>NZ_CALAYQ010000115.1:0-8459 GCF_937894855.1 uncultured Zoogloea sp. | reverse complement strand
AGTTCGAGATCGTCCGCTTCGGCAACGTGCTGGGCAGCGCCGGCAGCGTGATCCCCAAGTTCCAGGAACAGATCGCCGCTGGTGGCCCGGTGACGGTGACCCACCCGGAGATCACCCGCTTCTTCATGTCCATCCCCGAGGCCGCGCAGCTGGTGCTGCAGGCCGGCTCGATGGGCAAGGGCGGCGAGATCTTCGTGCTCGACATGGGCGAGCCGGTGAAGATCGCCGAACTCGCGCGGGATATGATCCGCCTTTCGGGCCGCAGCGAAGAGCAGATCCGCGTCGTGTTTACCGGCCTGCGCCCCGGCGAGAAGCTCTACGAAGAGGTGCTGGCCGACGCCGAGGAAACCCGCGCCACCCATCACCCCAAGCTGCGCATCGCCCGCGCCCAGCCAGTGGAGGAAGGCAGCCTCGACGCGCTGCTGCAATGGCTGCGCCAGCGTCGCGCGGTGGGCGCGCTGGAGGTTCGCCGCGAGCTGCGCCGCTGGGTACCCGAATACACCCCGTCACCGTCGCCGCCGGCGCTGACGGTGGTGGATAAGCCCGGACTGCGGGCCTGAACATCATGGCAACTTACGCGATTGGCGACATCCAGGGCTGCTTCACCTCCCTCACCGCGCTCCTCAACCGGATCGACTTCGACCCCGCCCGGGATCGCCTGTGGCTGGTGGGCGATCTGGTCAATCGCGGGCCCGATTCGCTCCAGACCCTGCGCTTCGTGCGCGACCTGGGGGCTTCGGCGGTCACGGTGCTGGGCAATCACGATCTCTACCTGCTGATGGTGGCCTACGGCACCGTGCGTGCCCGGGGCAAGGACGACACCATCCAGTCGGTGCTCGACGCGCCAGACCGGGACGCCCTGCTGGGCTGGCTGCGCACCCGCCCGCTGATGCATCTGGAAGACGGCTTTGCGATGGTCCACGCGGGGCTGCTGCCCGGCTGGACGGTCTCCCAGGCGCGGGCCCTGGCGCGGGAGGTGGAGGGCGCCCTGGCCGGCCCCTATCACGCCGATCTGCTCAACAACATGTGGGGCAGCGAGCCGGCCGCCTGGCACGACGGGCTGCGGGATTACGAGCGGATCCGGGTGATCGTCAATGCGATGACGCGGATGCGCTTCTGCACGCCCGACGGGGTGATGGATTTCAAGGTGAAGGGCGAGGTCACCAAGGCGCCGAAAGGCTACGTGCCGTGGTTTGAGGTGCCGGGCCGGAAGAGCGCCGACGCGACGGTGGTGTTCGGCCACTGGTCGGCCCTCGGGCTGCGCATCGAGCCCAACCTGCTGGCGCTGGATTCCGGTTGCCTGTGGGGGCGCGAGCTCACCGCGGTGCGGCTGGAAGACCGCAAGGTGTTCCAGGTGGCCTGCCCCGGGCTTACCCACGGCAAGCTCAAGCCGTCCTGAGCGGGCCGTTTCAGGCTCTTCTTTTCTTCTGCTGATCTGATGTGAAGCCTGCCGGACCGGCGGGCTTCAGGCGCTTTCGATGCGTTCGAGGATCGCGGCCCGGGCCGTGTGGGCGAGGGCCTTGCGATCCGGCGTCTCGCGGGTGCACAGGGCCGGCTCCACGTCGATGCGGGCAACGATGTGGCGCTCGCCGACGATGGCCCGCAGGCATTCGCCCAGGCTCACGTCGCCGTCGTAGGCCGGCGCCCGGGTGAAGCGGCCATCCGGCAGGCGGTAGGCGATGGCCAGCGGCTGGATCAAGGCGCCGGCGTCGATGGCCGGCTGGAGCAGGGCACCGTGGAAGTTGTGCAGGGTGCTGCCGTCGGTGGTCGTGCCCTCGGGGAACAGCGCCACGTACTGGCCGTCGGCCAGCAGCCCGGCAATCTCGCCATTCACGACCTTCGCGTGGCCGCGGCTGCCCCGGTGCAGGAAGACGGTCTCGCTCTTCACGGCGAGCCAGCCGAACAGCGGCCACTGGCGCACCTCGGCCTTCGAGATGAAGGCAGCGGGCCAGGCGGCGTTGATGATGAAGATGTCCAGCCACGACACGTGGTTGGCCACCAGCAGGCAGCCGGGCACCACGTCGCCACCGCCGCGAATCTGCAGCGTGACGCCGAGTACCTTTACCAGCCGGGCCGACCACCACTGCTTGAGCTGGCGCCGGCGTAGCAGGCCGAGGAAGGGGAAGGCCGCCGCCGCGATGGCCACGCCGACGGCGATGTGGCCGGCGAGGCCCAGGTAGCGGGCGAGGCGGATTGCGAACGGAGCGGGGCTGTCGGGCTTCAGTCCTTGCGTCCCATGAAGTGCTTGGCGTAGCGGGCGTCGAGCCGGGATACCGGCAGCAGGACGGGCAGATCGGCCGTGTTGAAGTCAGGATCCCAGGCCGGCTCGCCGCAGATCCACGCGCCGGCCCGCAGGTAGCCCTTGATGAGCGGCGGGGTTTCGGCGTCGAGATCCTGGCGCAGGGCGGCGAGGGGGAGCGGGGTGCGGGGGAACACGCGGTATTCGAGCGGACAGAGGTGTTCGTCCTTCAACCGATTATACAGGCTGGCCGCCATGTGCCCGCCGTCGGCCATGCTCACCGAGGCGCAGCCGATGAGGTAGTCGTAGTTGTTCTCGAGCATGTAGCGGGCGAGGCCCGACCACAGCAGGGTGATGACGGCGCCGGAGCGGTATTCGGCGTCGATGCAGGAGCGGCCGATCTCGACCATGCGGCTTTTGAGGTGGCGCAGGCGGGTGAGGTCGAACTCGTTTTCCGAGTAGTAGCTGCCCACTTCGCGGGAGGCGGAGGGCGACAGGATGCGGTAGGTGCCGACGATGCGGCCGGCGTCCTCGTCGCGGACGATCAGGTGCTCGCAGAACGGGTCGTAGAGGTCGCGATCGACACCCGGCGTGCGCGGGTTGAGGCGGGCGCCCATCTCGTCGGCGAACACCCGGTAGCGCAGCTTCTGGGCTTCGAGCACTTCGGTGGGGCTGGTCGCGAGGCCCACGTGCAGGTTGCGACCGGGGCGTTGGGCAGCTTGTTGTTGCTTGTGCAGCATGGCGGAAATCCTCGTGGGGTTTCCGCGCATTGTGGGAAGGGCGCGTTGCGGCCCGGTGAAGGGGCGGTTACCGGCGTGTGACGGTGCGCCCAAAAAGCGAAGGGAGCCGCTGGGGCTCCCTTGCTGGATGCGGCCGGGCCGGAAGGCTCAGCGGGTCACGCGGGTGGTGCGGCCGTCCTGCAGCAGGCGGACGCGTTCGCCGGGCTTGAAGTTCTCGCCCTGGTCTTCCTGGGTGATGGCGAGCATTTCGCCGTTGTCCATCTTGAGGGTGATCTCGACGCCCTGGCTGCGGGTCAGGCCTTCTTCCGCCGCCGCGCCGGCCAGACCGCCGACCACCGCGCCGACCACCGCACCGATCGCCGATCCCTTGCCGCCGCCGACGGTGCTGCCGGCGATGCCGCCGACGGCCGCGCCGCCGATGGTGCCCACCGGTGACTTGGTGCCTTCGAGCTTGACCGCGCGCACGCCTTCGATCACGCCGAGCCGAACGCTCATCACGCGGCGGGTTTCGGTGCGCTGGTAATCCCCGGCGCCCTGGCCGGTGGCACAACCGGCGACGGTGACGGCGGCAAGCAGGGCAACGCCCAGATTCAGGATTCGCATCGTTCTTCCTTTCACCAAAGGGTTGAGCCGAAGGCCTTGCGATAGGCCTCGGCGATTTCATCGCGGCTGGGTGCGTGGTTCTGGCCACCGCGGCTGGCAATCTTGATGGCGCCCATCAGCGAGGCGAGGCGCCCGGTCTGATCCCAGTCGAGGCCGCGGTCGATGCCGTAGAGCAGGCCGGCGCGGTAGGCGTCCCCGCAGCCGGTCGGATCTTCGACGCGGGTGGGCACCGCGCAGGGGATGTCGATGCGCGTGCCGCCGGTGTGGATCTCGGAGCCTTCACCGCCGCGGGTGACGATCAGCGCCTTGACCTCGCCAGACAGGGATTCGATCGAGCGCCCGGTGCGTTCGCACAGCAGGCGCGCTTCGTAGTCGTTGACCGTGCAGTAGTCGGCCAGTTTCAGGCAGGCGAGGAGTTCGTTGCCGCTGAACATGGGCAGGCCCTGGCCCGGATCGAAGATGAAGGGGATGCCGGCCTCGGCAAACTGGCGGGAATGCTCGAGCATGCCGTCGCGCCCGTCCGGGGCGACGATGCCGAGGGTGACGCCGCGGGTCTGGCCGATGGTGTTGACGTGGGAGTGGATCATCGCGCCCGGGTGGAAGGCGGTGATCTGGTTGTCGTCGAGATCGGTGGTGATGAAGGCCTGGGCGGTGAAGGTGCCGGGCACCTGGGTGACGTGGGTGCGCGGCAGGCCGAGGGCGTCGAGGCGGTCGAGGTAGGGCGCGGCATCGTCACCGACGGTGGCCATGATGAGCGGTTCGCCGCCGAGGAGCTTGAGGTTGTAGGCGATGTTGCCGGCGCAGCCGCCGTACTCGCGCCGCATCTCGGGCACGAAGAACGAGACGTTCAGGATGTGCAGCTGCTCGGGCAGGATGTGATTGCGGAAGCGGTCATGGAAAACCATGATCGAGTCGTAGGCGATGGAACCACAGATCAGCGTGGACATGATTCGGCGATGGTTGGGCGGTTGCTCTGCCGGCGGTTGCCGTCAGGGGTAGAAGACGTACACGCGGTAGCCCGCGGCGGCGACGCCGGGGGCCTCGAAGGCGATCCGGGTGGCGACTTCGCGCTTGGCGGCGAAGGCGTCCTTCGGGGCGTCGGCGGGCAGCCACTGGGCGGGTTCGAGCACCTTGCGGACAAGGGCCTTGTCGCGGGCGTCGGTGAGGGTGATCTCCAGGTGCGGATAGGCCTGGGGGAACTCCGCCCGGTTGCGCAGGGTGGCGTGCAGGGTGAAGAAGGCTTCGCGGGCGGCGTCGGGCTGGATGTCGGAGCTCTCGATGGCGATGTCGGCGGCGTTGCGCGGCAGCGGCAGTTCGCAGCCGAGGGCGCCGCACAGGCTTTCCATGAAGGGCCGCATCTGGGGCGAGGACTGGACGATCTCGCTGCGGAACACCAGCGCGCCCTGGGCCAGCAGGGCGAGGCTCAGCAGGGTGGCGCCGGCGGTCCAGGCGGCCTGGCGCAGTACCGGCGACGTGGCGGGTTCGGCTTCCGGTTCGATCGGCGGCTCGTCGTCGGCGTCTTCGTAGGATTCGACGGTCTCGACGGTTTCGGCGACGATCTTCGGCTCGGCCCGGCGGGGATCGGCGCTGGTGTCGATTTCGATGGGCACGTGGGCGGCCTCGGCCTGGGCTTGGGCGAGCATCGCGGCGGGCTCTTCGCTGGCCGGCCAGGGCTGGTCGTGGGGCGTGGCGGCGAGGGCTTCCGGCGGGGTCGGGTCCTCGTCCTGCTTGTGGAGCAGGGCGTCGAAATCGACGGGTTCGGCGGGCGGGGCCTTCAGGTCGAGATCGGCGGCGGACGGCCAGTCGGGCTGGAAGGGGGGCGCCTCGAAGGGTTCGACAGCGGGCGGGGCGTCGCTGGCGATCACGTCGTCGAAGTCGTCGCGCTCGTCGGTGGTGTCTGCGGTGTGAGCATCGCTGCCGAACTCGGTGGTGGGCGATGCTTCGGGTGGCCAGGGTTGTGCCGCGTCGATGTCGATATCGATGTCGGCGAAGGGCGCGACCGGCGCGGCGGCTTCGTCGGCAGGCTGGGACGCTTCAGCGGGCTCGTCCGGGAAGGCGTCGACGGGCTCGCTGTCGGGCAGGTCGAAGCTGGGGGCGTCGGCCGGGGCGGGTTCTTCGGGCGTGTCGAAGGCGTCGCCATCGCCTTCTTCGGCAGGGAGGGCTGCGTCCGGGGTGTCGTCCGGGAGGGCGGGCGCTGGCGGGATGTCGGCTTCGGCGATGAGCTCGTCCGCCAGGGGCTCGTCGGCCAGGGGTTCAGCGACGGGGGACGGTGTGTCGGCGGGCAGGAGGTCGTCGAGGTCGAGGAGATCTTCGTCGGCCGGTGCGGCGATGTCGGCGGCGCCAGCCGCCGGGGCTTCGACGGCGGATACTGCGGCGGCCTCGACGGGCGCGGCGTCTTCCTGGGGCTTTTCTTCAAGAACGAAGATGGGCGGCTCGGCGGGAGCCTCGACAGCGGGTGCCGGCGTGGGCGCCAGGGAGAGGGTGTCGGTGGGTTCGGTGTCCTCGGGGATGCGGCTTTCCAGCGCGTTGAAGGCGTGCTGGCAGTGGCCGCAACGCACGCGCCCGCCCCGGGCCTGCAGTTGCTCGGGGCGAACCCGGAAGGTCGTGGCACAGGCGGGGCAGCGTGCGAGGATCATGGCGTGACCGGTCGTTCTCCTTCGAGGCGGACCCAGCCGTCGTGCGTGGCGCCGACGGTGAGCGCGATGAAGGGTGCGTAGGCTTCGATGACTTCGTCCGCCTGGGCTTCGAGCACGCCCGAGAGGGCGAGCCTGCCGCCGGGTGCGACGCGGGCCGCGAGGAGCGGCGCGAGCATCTTCAGCGGGTTGGTGAGGATGTTGGCGACGACCCGCTGGAAGGTGCCGTCGAGGGGCTTGGACGAGACCTGCAGGTGCAGCTTCACGCCGTTGGTCTCGGCGTTGAAGGCGGCGGTCTCGACGGCCTTCTCGTCGATGTCGACGCCGGTGACTTCGCCGGCGCCCAGGCGGGCGGCAGCGATGGCGAGGATGCCGGAGCCGCAGCCGTAGTCGAGCACCGTGACGCCCGGCTCGATCACGTCGGTGAGCCATTCGAGGCACAGCCGGGTGGTCGAGTGGGAGCCGGTGCCGAAGGCCATGCCCGGATCGAGGATCAGGTTGATGGCGTCCGGCGCGGGGGCTTCGTGCCACGAGGGCACGATCCACAGGCGGTCGGTGATGCGGATCGGGTCAAACTGGCTCTGGGTGAGCTGGACCCAGTTCTGTTCGGCGACTTCTTCGATGGTGAAGGGCGGCACCGCGTCGAGCCCGGCGGCGGCCGAGGCGGTTGCCAGGGCTTCGGCCAGGTCGGTGTCGGTGTCGAAGAGGGCGACGACGCGGCTGTGATCCCACAGGCTGGCCGGGTGCATGCCCGGCTCGCCGAACTGGGGCTTCTCGGCGTCGGTGCCTGCGTCGGCATCGTCGATGCTGACCGACAGGGCGCCGTGATCCATCAGCGCCTCGGACAGGGCCTCGGCGCGGGTGGCATCAGCCTGCAGGATGACGGAGATCCACATCAGCTTTTGCTGACCTCGTTGCGCCCCGCCAGCTTGTGCTCCAGGTAGTGGATGCTGGTGCCGCCTTCGACGAAGCGGGCGTCGAGCATCAGCTCCTGGTGCAGCGGGATGTTGGTCTTGATGCCTTCGACGAGCATCTCGGACAGCGCGATGCGCATCCGGCGGATGGCCTGGTCGCGGGTGTCGCCGTAGGCGATCAGCTTGCCGATCATCGAGTCGTAGTGCTGCGGCACGGTGTAGCCGTTGTACACGTGGGAGTCGACGCGGATGCCGGGGCCGCCGGGGACGTGCCAGTTGGAGATCTTGCCCGGGCAAGGGGTGAACTTGAACGGGTCTTCGGCGTTGATCCGGCACTCGATGGCGTGGCCGCGGAACTCGATGTCCTTCTGCTTGTAGCGCAGCTTCTGGCCGGCGGCGACGCGGATCTGTTCCTGGACGATGTCGACCCCGGTGATGAGCTCGGTGACCGGGTGCTCGACCTGGACGCGGGTGTTCATCTCGATGAAGTAGAACTCGCCGTTCTCGTAGAGGAACTCGAAGGTGCCGGCGCCCCGGTAGCCGATCTTGCGGCAGGCTTCGGCGCAGCGTTCGCCAATGCGCAGGATGTGGCGGCGCTCGATGCCGGGCGCGGGCGCTTCCTCGATGACCTTCTGGTGGCGGCGCTGCATGGAGCAGTCGCGCTCGCCCAGGTGGATGGCGTTGCCGTGCTGGTCGGCGAGGATCTGGATTTCCACGTGGCGCGGGTTTTCCAGAAACTTTTCCATGTAGACCATGGGGTTGCCGAAAAACGCGCCGGCTTCGGAGCGGGTGGTGGTGACCGCGTTGAGCAGCGCCGCTTCGGTGTGCACCACGCGCATGCCGCGGCCGCCACCGCCGCCGGCGGCCTTGATGATCACCGGATAGCCGATGGCGCGGGCGATCTTGACGATTTCCTTCGGGTCGTCGGGCAGGGCGCCTTCGGAGCCGGGCACGCAGGGCACGCCGGCAGCCTTCATGGCGTCCTTGGCGGAGACCTTGTCACCCATCAGGCGGATGGTTTCGGCGCGGGGGCCGATGAAGACGAAGCCGGACTGCTCGACCCGCTCGGCGAAGTCGGCGTTCTCGGACAGGAAGCCATAGCCGGGGTGGATGGCTTCGGCGTCGGTGACTTCTGCGGCCGAAATGAGCGCCGGGATGTTGAGGTAGCTGAGGGCGGACGAGGCCGGGCCGATGCACACGGATTCGTCGGCCAGCTTGACGTACTTGGCTTCGGCGTCGGGCTGGGAATGGACCGCGACGGTCTTGATGCCCAGCTCGCGGCAGGCTCGCAGCACCCGGAGGGCGATTTCACCCCGGTTGGCGATGAGGA
>NZ_CALAYQ010000114.1:0-4918 GCF_937894855.1 uncultured Zoogloea sp. | reverse complement strand
CCCACTACCCACTACCCACTACCCACTACCCACTACCCACTACCCACTACCCACTACCCACGCCCGCCTTGACGTGCTTTAACAGTCGCATCGTGTAGCATTGCCTGCTGCTATTGCCCGGCCCCTGCCGGGTCTTCCCGGCGGTTTACAGTTGGCCGGGCGCGTTCCGGAAAAAGTCTCCATGTCCAGCCCTTCAAACGCTTCGTCTCCTTCTTCGTCATCCGTATCGCCCCCCCGGAAACGTCGGATCTGGCCCTACCTCGTGGGGCTGGCCGTGATCGCTGCCGGCGGGTGGTATGCCACCCACCGCCCCGCGCCCGAAGGGGAGGGCGGCGGCAAGCCTTCGGAAGCACGTCGTGGGGGCCCCGGCGGGCGCGGTGACAGGCCGATCCCGGTGACGCTGGAGACCATCACCACCCGCGACGTGCGCGTGGTGGTGCCGGCCCTGGGCTGCGTGGTGCCGCGCAACCAGGTGGTGGTGCGGGCGCGGGTGGATGGCCCGCTGCTGGCGGTCAAATTTACCGAAGGCCAGCCGGTGAAGGCCGGCGAGGTGCTCGCCCTGATCGACCCGGAGCCCTTCAAGGCCGCGCTGGAGCAGGCCCGCGGCACCCTCGCCCGGGACGCCGCATTGCTGAAGAACGCCAAGATCGACCTCGACCGCTACCGCGGCCTGCTGGCCCAGGATTCCATCGCCAAACAGCAGGTGGATACCCAGGAGGCGCTGGTGCGCCAGTACCAGGGCACCGTGCAGGCCGATGAAGCCGCGGTGAAGAGCGCCGAGCTGCAGCTCTCCTACACCACCATCAAGGCGCCGATTGCCGGCCGCGCGGGCCTGCGCACCGTTGATCCGGGCAACATGGTCAAGGCCTCCGACACCAACGGCCTTGTCACCATCGCCCAGGTCACCCCGATCACCGCCGTCTTTGCGGTGCCGGAAGACCGCCTGCCGGCCATCATGGCGCGGGTGAAGTCCGGCGCCGGGCTGGGTGTCGAGGCCTGGGACCGGGACATGAAACAGCGCCTGGCCGACGGCAAACTGCTGGCGGTGGATAGCCTCATCGACACCACCACCGGCACCGTCAAGCTGAAGGCCGAGTTCGCCAACAAGGACGGCAGCCTGTTCCCCAACCAGTTCGTCAATGTCCGGCTGCTGCTCGACACGCTCAGCGGCGTGGTGGCGGTGCCCACCGCGGCGCTCCAGCAGGGGGCCAAGGGGCGCTTCGTGTATCGCCTGGGCGAAGGCGGCAAGGTCGCTGCGGTGCCGGTGAAGCTTGGCGCCACGGATGCCGGCGTGGCGGTGGTTGAAGATGGCCTCGCTGCCGGCGACAAGGTGGTGGTGGATGGCCTCGACAAGCTGAAGGACGGCGCAATGGTGGAGGCCATCGACCCGAAGGCGGTGGATGCGCCGGGCCGCGAGAAGAAGCGTGGTGCTGGCGGCGGCCGGCCGGGGCATTGAGCGGATGGTCAGCCATATCGACGCGGCGCTGGTCTGCCCGGGCGGCCTCCGTCGCCCGTCCCCGTCCTGTAGGTCGGACTTCAGTCCGACATCACGGGTTGATCGGGCAGGGTTTGTCGGACTGAAGTCCGACCTACAGGTCCTTGATGTTTTTCGGTGTGATGACGCCATGTGGAGGCGCGCGGCATGAACCCCTCCCGCTTCTTCATCCTGCGCCCGATGGCCTGCCAGGGCGGCCTCCGTCGCCCGTCCCCGTCCTGTAGGTCGGACTTCAGTCCGACAGCACGGGTTGGTCAGGCAGGGTTTATCGGACTGAAGTCCGACCTACCAGGCCTTGATGTTTTTCGGTGTGACGGCGCTGAGCGGGGGCGCGAGACATGAACCCCTCCCGTCTCTTCATCCTGCGCCCGGTGGCCACGTCGCTGCTGATGGTGGCGATCCTGCTGGCGGGCCTGGTGGCCTACCGGCTGCTGCCGATCTCGGCGCTGCCCGAGGTGGATTACCCCACCATCCAGGTCAAGACGCTGTACCCCGGCGCCAGCCCGGATGTGATGACCTCGGCCATCACCGCGCCGCTGGAACGCCAGTTTGGGCAGATGCCGGGGCTGGACGAGATGTCGTCCAGCAGCTCGGGCGGGGCGTCGGTCATCACCCTGCGCTTCACCCTGTCGATGGGGCTGGACGTGGCCGAGCAGCAGGTACAGGCGGCGATCAACGCGGCCTCGAACCTGCTGCCCACCGATCTGCCCGCGCCGCCCACCTATAGCAAGGTCAATCCGGCCGACGCGCCCATCCTCACCCTGGCGGTGAGTTCGCCCAGCCTGCCGATCACCCGCATCCATGATCTGGTGGAGAGCCGCCTCGCTCAGAAGATCGCCCAGGTGCCCGGCGTGGGCCTGGTGAGCATCGCCGGCGGGCGCCGCCCGGCGGTGCGGGTGCAGGTCAATCCGACCGCTGCCGCTGCCTACGGGCTGGGGCTGGAGGACATCCGCACGGCCATCGCCAACGCCAACGTCACCCAGGCCAAGGGCAGCTTCGACGGCCCCCAGCGCGCCTCGACCATCGACGCCAACGACCAGCTGCGCTCGGCGGATGAATACGCGAAGCTGATCGTCGCCTACAAAAACGGCAACCCGATCCGCCTTTCCGACGTGGCCACCCTCGTCGATGGCGCCGAGAACCTGCGCCTCGCCGCCTGGGCCGACCGCCAGGACGCGGTGATCATCAACGTGCAGCGCCAGCCCGGCGCCAACGTGATCGAGGTGGCCGACAAGGTCACGGCGCTGCTCCCGCAGATGACCGCCAGCCTGCCCGCATCGCTGGACGTGCGGGTCATCAACGACCGCACCACCACCATCCGCGCCTCGGTGCGCGACGTGCAGATCGAGCTGGTGCTGGCGGTGGCGCTGGTGGTGATGGTGATCTTCCTGTTCCTGCGCAGCGTGCCGGCCACCATCATCCCCAGCGTGGCGGTGCCCCTGTCCATCCTCGGCACCTTCGGGGTGATGTACCTCGCCGGCTTCAGCCTCAACAACCTCACCCTGATGGCGCTCACCATCTCCACCGGCTTCGTGGTGGACGACGCCATCGTGATGATCGAGAACATCGCCCGCTACGTGGAGGAGGGCGAATCGCCGATGGAGGCCGCGCTGAAGGGCGCAAAGCAGATCGGCTTCACCATCATCTCGCTCACCTTCTCGCTGATCGCGGTGCTCATCCCGCTGCTCTTCATGGGCGATGTGGTGGGGCGGCTGTTCCGCGAGTTCGCCATCACCATGGCCATCGCCATCCTCATCTCGGCGGTGGTTTCCCTCACCCTCACGCCGATGATGTGCGCGCGGCTGCTGCACCACGTGCCCGAGGGCCAGCAGGGCTGGTTCTACAAGACGATGGGCGACTTCTTCGACCGGGTGATCGCCCGCTACGGGGTGATGCTCGAATGGGTGCTGGCGCGGCAGGGGCTCACCTTGATCGTCGCGGTGGGCACCCTGGCGCTCACCGTGCTGCTGTACGTCTTCGTGCCCAAGGGCTTCTTTCCGGTGCAGGACACCGGCGCGATCCAGGGCATCACCGAGGCCGACCAGTCGATCTCCTTCGGCGCCATGGCCGAGCGCCAGCAGGCGGTGGCCGAGGTGGTGCTGAAAGACCCGGCGGTGGCCGGCCTGTCGTCCTTCATCGGCGTGGATGGCACCAACGCCACCCTCAACAGCGGGCGCCTGCTCATCAGCCTCAAGCCCCGCGCCGAGCGCGGCGCCAGCGCCACCGAGGTCATCCGCCGCCTGCAGCCCGAGCTGCAGAAGGTCGCCGGCATCACCCTCTACATGCAGCCGGTGCAGGATCTGTCCATCGAGGATCGGGTGAGCCGCACCCAGTACCAGTTCTCGATGATGGCGCCGGACGCCGCGCTGCTCTCCGAATGGGTGCCGAAGCTGCTCGAACGCATGCGCGACCTGCCCCAGCTCGCCGACGTGGCCTCGGACCTGCAGGACAACGGCCTCCAGGCGTGGATCGAGATCGACCGGGCCAGCGCCGCCCGGCTGGGAGTGAGCACCGCCGCCATCGACAACGCCCTCTACAACGCCTACGGCCAGCGGCTGGTGTCGACGATCTTCACCCAGACCACCCAGTACCGGGTGGTGCTGGAGGTGAAGCCCGAGTTCCGCGGCACGCCGGACGCCATCGCCAAGCTCTACGTGGCCGGCACCGGCGGCGCGCAGGTGCCCCTGTCGTCGGTGGTCAAGGTGAGCGAGCGCCCGGCCAGCCTGGCGGTGAATCACCTGGGGCAGTTCCCCGCGGCCACCCTGTCGTTCAACCTCGCCCCGGGCGCCGCGCTCGGCGACGCGGTGGACGCGATCCGCGCCACCGAGGCCGGGCTGGGCATGCCGGTGAGCATCGAGACCTACTTCCAGGGCGCGGCGCTGGCCTTCCAGTCGTCCCTCACCAGCACGCTGCTGCTGATCCTCGCCGCGGTGGTCACCATGTATATCGTGCTGGGCGTGCTCTACGAGAGCTACATCCACCCGGTGACCATCCTGTCCACGCTGCCCTCGGCCGGCGTGGGCGCCTTGCTGGCCCTGCTGGTGGCGCGCACCGAGCTGGGCATCGTGGGCATCATCGGCATCGTGCTCCTCATCGGCATCGTCAAGAAGAACGCGATCATGATGATCGACTTCGCCCTCGACGAGCAGCGGAGCAGCGGCCTTGGCCCCCGCGAGGCGATCTTCCAGGCCTGCCTGCTGCGCTTCCGACCGATCCTGATGACGACCCTCGCCGCGCTCCTGGGCGCGCTTCCGCTGATGCTGGGCAACGGCGTTGGCTCCGAACTCCGCCAGCCCCTGGGCATCACCCTGGTCGGCGGTCTGCTGGTGAGCCAGGTGCTGACGCTATTCACCACGCCGGTGATCTACCTGGCCTTCGACCGCCTCGCGCGGCGGGTGAAGGGGGAGGGCGCAGCGTGAGCGG
>NZ_CALAYQ010000113.1:0-30454 GCF_937894855.1 uncultured Zoogloea sp. | reverse complement strand
TTGGAATAGGTGGTTTAAGCGTGTAGGCGTGCCCCTTAGGCAAATCCGGGGGGCTTAGCTGAGGCGTGACGACGAGGTCTCTTTGAGACCGAAGTGATTGATACCCTGCTTCCAGGAAAAGCCACTAAGCTTCAGTCTAGAATTGACCGTACCGCAAACCGACACAGGTGGGCAGGTAGAAGATACTAAGGCGCTTGAGAGAACTCAGGAGAAGGAACTCGGCAAATTGATACCGTAACTTCGGGAGAAGGTATGCCCCTGTAGCTTGTAGGAGAACATCCGAAGGGCGACGGGGCCGCAGAGAATCGGTGGCTGCGACTGTTTATTAAAAACACAGCACTCTGCAAACACGAAAGTGGACGTATAGGGTGTGACGCCTGCCCGGTGCCGGAAGGTTAAGTGATGGGGTGCAAGCTCTTGATCGAAGCCCCGGTAAACGGCGGCCGTAACTATAACGGTCCTAAGGTAGCGAAATTCCTTGTCGGGTAAGTTCCGACCTGCACGAATGGCGTAACGATGGCCACACTGTCTCCTCCTGAGACTCAGCGAAGTTGAAGTGTTTGTGAAGATGCAATCTCCCCGCGGCTAGACGGAAAGACCCCATGAACCTTTACTGTAGCTTTGCATTGGACTTTGACGGGACTTGTGTAGGATAGGTGGGAGGCGATGAGACCGGGACGCTAGTTCCGGAGGAGCCGTCCTTGAAATACCACCCTGGTGTCGTTGAGGTTCTAACCTAGGTCTGTGAATCCAGATCGGGGACCGTGCATGGTAGGCAGTTTGACTGGGGCGGTCTCCTCCCAAAAGGTAACGGAGGAGTACGAAGGTCTTCTAGGTACGGTCGGACATCGTACTGATAGTGCAATGGCAAAAGAAGGCTTGACTGCGAGACCGACAAGTCGAGCAGGTGCGAAAGCAGGTCATAGTGATCCGGTGGTTCTGTATGGAAGGGCCATCGCTCAACGGATAAAAGGTACTCTGGGGATAACAGGCTGATTCCGCCCAAGAGTTCACATCGACGGCGGAGTTTGGCACCTCGATGTCGGCTCATCACATCCTGGGGCTGTAGCCGGTCCCAAGGGTATGGCTGTTCGCCATTTAAAGTGGTACGTGAGCTGGGTTTAAAACGTCGTGAGACAGTTTGGTCCCTATCTGCCGTGGGCGCTGGATATTTGAGGGGGCCTGCTCCTAGTACGAGAGGACCGGAGTGGACGAATCTCTGGTGTACCGGTTGTGACGCCAGTCGCATCGCCGGGTAGCTAAATTCGGAAGAGATAACCGCTGAAAGCATCTAAGCGGGAAACTCGCCTCAAGATGAGATATCCCTGGGAACTTGATTCCCCTGAAGGGTCGTTGAAGACCACGACGTTGATAGGCTGGGTGTGGAAGCGCAGTAATGCGTTAAGCTAACCAGTACTAATTGCCCGTGAGGCTTGATCCTATAACCTTGCAATACAAGGCAAACTCGAAATACGTGCGCAATCGCACCACCCAACACCACACTTCTTCTCTTTGACGTTCAGCGCAAATACGCGATGAACGGTACAAGTTACAGTCTGACGACCATAGCGTCTTGGAACCACCCCTTCCCATCCCGAACAGGACCGTGAAACGAGACCGCGCCAATGATAGTGCACACACGTGCGTGAAAGTAGGTCATCGTCAGACTCACCATTCAACACCCCCTCAGGCAAAATGCCTCAGGGGGTGTTACGCTTTACATTCACAAAACAAAATCGGCAGAAAAATCGCGGGGGCTGAATGAGAAAGGACGCTCGAATGCGCTGGCGCTATTGGTCGGTACTTGTCTCACTATCTGTTCTCTTGCATATGGCGCTCTTCTGGCCATCGCCGAATCGAGATGTTCGAGCGCCTCTGTCCCCCGTGTTTTCCGTGCGTATTGCTCAACTTCAGCCTTCGTCCGAATCCCCGCAGCGCTTGCCTGATGTGCCTGCCGCTGGAGTTGAAACAACCCTAGTCGAAACAATGACTGCGCCACAGCGGGCAACCCCTGATAATCCACCGCGTTCGTCGGTGGTGGGCAAGGCTGTGAAAGAGCGCGCCGGAACGCTGTCACGTGAGAGCGATCCTCAGGAAGCGCCGCAGGTGTTGCCACACAGGCTAAAGCCGAGCACGCCGCCAGAGTCGCCGGAGCTCGTGGTTGCAGCGGTTAGGCGTGAGCCTGAAGATGCGAAGGGGGTGTCGCTGTCCCGGTACCGTATCGCGCTTGCTGCGGCAGCCGTCCGTATGCAGTCGCTGGAGGCAGAAGTCCTGGGCGTGGCAGGTACGGCCGTGGTGGATGTCCGCCTGGCTGGCGGTGGGCCACAGGTGCATCTGGTGACGTCCAGCGGGGTCGAGACGCTCGATCGAAGAGCGCTGGTGCTGCTGGGCAGGGCTATCCGGGAGGTGCCAGCGCCAGTGGGGGATGGCGTCTCTGATGCGTTTGTCAGGCTGCCTGTAGTCTTCTCAAAGGATGAGTCGTGATTGGGCTCATCAGAACTTCTTGTCGGTTGTCGTCGGGCTGACGAGCCCCGTCATGGGGAGCGTGAGGCTGGTCGTGTGGAGTTCGAACCGATCGCGTCGGCGGTCGTCGAAGAAACTCCGGAGTGTGTAATCGACCGATCGGAACGCGATGTCACCCCAGGGGATTTCGGCTTCAGTCATCAGAACGGCCTCAAGCGATTCTTCTCCTGGCTGGAAATCAAGGTGAAGGAGTTCGGCGCGGTAGATGATGTGGATCTGGCTGATGTGAGGGATATCCACGAAGGTGAACATCGGCCCCAGGGCGACTCGGGCGCCGGCTTCTTCGAGGGTCTCGCGCAGCGCGGCTTCGCCCGTGGTTTCGTTGTTTTCCATGAAGCCGGCCGGAAGTGTCCACTTGCCATAGCGGGGTTCGATTGCCCGCTTGCACATCAGGATCTTGTCCTCCCACGTGGCGATTGCGCCGACGACGACCTTGGGGTTCTGGTAGTGGATTGTTCCGCACTGGTCGCAGACGTGCCGGGGAAGATTGTCGCCGGGGGGAACTTTGAGGCTGACCGGGGCACCACAGTGAGAGCAGAAGTTCATGGCCGAAGGATACGCGTGGACAGTCCCGCCATTCTAATTCAAGGTGTCGCCCATGCTGCGGTGCGCCTGGTGACGATTCAAGAGTAAGTGGGCAGGACCGATAAAATGGAGTAGTGCAGTCCCAGACTGCGGCAACAATTGGAACATACATGGTTGTGTCAATCGACGTTACGAAGTTCGAGCAACTGAAGGCCTCGGGAGATCTCCCGTCCCCCAAGGGGGTGGCGCTGGCCATCATCCGCCTGATTCAGCAGGAGGGGAGCTCGATGGGCGATCTCGCCCGGGTCATCAAGACCGACCCGGCTTTCGTCGGCAGGCTGATCAAGGCGGCCAACGGGCTGACGGGCTACAACCGCAGGGCGATTGCGTCTGTTCAGGAGGCGTTGATGGTGCTCGGTCTGCCGGCCGTCCGCACCCTGGCGCTGGGCTTCTCGCTGCTGTCGAGCTACCGTGACGGCAACTGCAAGGGCTTTGACTATGGGCGCTACTGGACCAGCTGTCTTGTCCATGCGCTGGCAATGCAGGCCATCACCCAGCGCACCCGTGTTGCGGCGGCGGAGGAGACGTTCTGCCTCGGCTTGCTGGCACGGATCGGCGAACTCGCGTTGGCGACGCTCTACCCACAGGATTACGGCAAGGTTCTGAAGCAGACCCTCGAGTATCGGGATCTCCCGCTGGTGGCCCTGGAGCAGCGTGCTTTTGCGCTCAACCACCGGGAACTGACTTCGGCAATGCTGGCCGACTGGGGCTTGCCGCGGATCTTCCACGAGCCGGCCTTCTTTTCCGAAGCCCCCGAGGAGTCGGGCTACGCCGATGGCTCGCGGGAGTTCGTGATTGCCCATTCGCTGCATCTGGCCTCCTTCATCGCCGAGGTGTTTCTGGCCGAGGAGGCCGAGCGCCCCAACCTGATGAGTCGCCTGTTTGAGATCGGTGGGCGGTTGGCCTTCGATCCGGTGGCGATCAACGAACTGTGCGACGGGGTGGTCCGCGAGTGGCAGGCCTGGGGCGCGCTGCTTGAGCTCGATACCCTGGAGATCCCCCCGTTCAGCGAACTTGCCAGCCGTGGCGAGGCGATCGCCGCGACGCTCGCGACGGAGGCCAAGGCTCGCGTCCAGCATCTGCCGGGTGAATCCCATGAACTGCCGGTCGATCGAGCGCCGATGCCGGGTGGCGCAAACCCGCTCACGCTGCCGGTGGGCATGTCTCAGGCCATGCGCGTGCTGATCGTCGACGACGACGCGTCGATGCGTGCGCTGGTCCGCAAGGTGCTCGAGACCGTCGGGCATCAGGTGCTCGAGGCGTCGGACGGGCGCGTCGGCATGGAGATGGCGCTGGAGTTTCAGCCCCAGCTGATGATCGTCGACTGGATCATGCCCGAGATGAGCGGCCTCGAGCTGACCCGGGCGCTGCGCCAGACGAAGATAGGCCGCAGCATCTACATGCTGATCATGACCAGCCTCGACGACGATGACCGGCTGATCGAGGCCTTCGAAAACGGCGTCGATGACTTCATGAACAAGCCGATCAACCCGCGGGTGCTCGCCGCGCGGCTACGTGCGGGCCAGCGGGTGATCCGGCTGCAACAGGAGCTCGATCGTGACCGGGAGGAGATTCGCCGCTTTGCCGCCGAGCTGGCCGTATCCAACCGGCGCCTGCAGGAAGTGGCGCTGACCGATTCGCTGACCGGCTTCCCCAACCGCCGCTACGCCATCGAGCGGATGCAGCAGGAGTGGTCGGTGTCGTCGCGCACCCGCCGCCCGCTGTCGGGGATGGTCATCGACGTGGATCAGTTCAAGACCTACAACGATTCCCACGGCCACGACGTGGGGGATGCGGTGCTGCGGCAGGTGGCGACGTCGATCAAGGGCGCGCTGCGGGCCCAGGACATCGTGGCCCGCACCGGGGGCGACGAGTTCCTGGTGATCTGCCCGGACACCGGGCTGGACGCGGCGCTGGCCTGTGCGGAGCGGGTGCGCTTTGCCGTCGAGAGCGCGCCGCTCACGGTTTCCGGCCAGCCCCTCACGATGTCGGTGAGCATCGGCGTGGCGACCCGCGACACGGTGATGACCGACCCCGACGCGCTGGTGAAGCGTGCTGACCAGGCGCTCTACCTGGCCAAGAACAAGGGGCGCAACCGCATCATGACCGCCCAGTCCCTGCGCCCGGGGCCGCTGATCCCACCCCGCTAGGATCGTCTGGCGCCGATGGTGAAAGCCGTCGCGTGCCTTGTACGCAGGTCAAAATGGCCTACGCAATTGCCCAATTTGGGTGTATGCGTAGGCCATTTTCTTACTTGCGTTTACGTGTTTGCTCCTACGTGATTTTCCGAAGCCCTCGCATGGCGAGAGTTGCCGGTGAACGGCAGAATTTGCCGCAGATAACGACAGGTCTGTCGAGGAGATAAAGATGAACACAAACACGATGCATGACGAGATTCGGGAACTGAATCTGGCCTATCTGATGCTTGCTCAGCAGATGCTGCGCGCCGACCGCGCTGCCGCCATCTACCGCCTGGGAATCGGCGAAGAAGTGGCTGAAGTGCTGGAAGGGTTGAGTTCCGCCCAGGTGCTGCGGATGGCTAATTCGAACATGCTGCTCTGTCAGTTCCGCTTCAACGACACCATGCTGGTCGATCTGCTGTCGTCCCATGGCCGCGAGCGCGGTGCGGCGCATCTGCACGCGGCGATCCTCGCAGCCGGGCGGCCTGTCGCCCATCTGGCCTGATCCGGCCCGCGGCTGAGGGAGACCATCGTGCGAAACAAGAGCGTGCTGCAGGAAGCGCAGGACATCCAGAAGGCGGTCGAGCTGATCCGTCTGGGTGCGCGCATGCAGATGCTTGAAGCCGAGACCGCCCTGAGCCGGGAACGTCTGCTCAAGCTCTACAAGGAAGTAAAGGGCGTCTCGCCCCCGAAGGGCATGCTGCCGTTTTCGACTGACTGGTTCATGTCGTGGCAGCCGAACATCCATGCCTCACTGTTCATGGCCCTGTACCGTTTCGTCCAGACCAACGCGCACCTCGAAGGGCTGGACGCCATCATCCAGGCTTACCGGCTGTACAACGAGCACATCGAATCCTTCGAGATGGAGCAGGTGCTGTCGCTCACCCGGGCCTGGACGCTGATCCGTTTCTTTGACGCCAAGCTGCTGCAACTGGCCCGTTGCACCTGCTGCGGCGGACATTTTGTCTCCCACGGTTTCGACCCGACCCACGATTACGTCTGCGGGCTGTGCCACGTGCCGTCCCGCGCCGGCAAGACCCGGCGGGCCCAGGCGAACGAAGTTGCCATACCCTGACCTCCCTCTCGATTGACGATGAGGTTATGCCGCCGGTTTCGATCAGGCGGCATTTTTTTGCCTGCTTTCGGGTGACGACAGGCTTGCGTCAGGTGCTCAAGTTTCTTCAGGCAGGGCCGATATCGCCGGTGAAGAATAACGGATCCGGCAGGCGCCCCCAGCCTGCCAACCCAATGAGGTTTCGGCGATGTTTCTGATCATCGGCTACGTCATCATCCTGGCGGCGTCCCTCGGTACTTACGCCGTGCACGGCAGTCTGGCGGCCCTGTGGGTTCCGACGGAATACATCGCGATCGTCGGTCTGACCATCGGCGGCTTCGTTGCGGGCAACGGGCCGAAAGCGATCAAGGGCACCATTGCCGCGCTACCGACGATCTTCAAGGGCTCGCCCTACAACAAGGCCTTCTACACCGATGTGCTGTGCATGCTCTACGAGATCCTCGCCAAGGTGCGCAAGGAAGGCCTGATGTCCATCGAAGGCGACATCGAGAACCCCGAAGGCAGCCCGATCCTCTCCAAGTATCCGGCCTTCACGGCCGACCACCACGCGGTGGATTTCCTGTGCGACTACCTGCGGATGATGGTTGGCGGCAACCTCAACGCCTTCGAGATCGAGAACCTGATGGACATCGAGATGGAAACCCACCATCACGAAGCCCATACGCCGGCCCACGTGGTCTCCAAGGTGGGTGACGCGGTGCCGGCCTTCGGTATCGTCGTGGCGGTGATGGGCGTGGTGAACGTGATGGGCTCGGTGGGCCAGCCGCCGGCGGTGCTCGGCAAGATGATCGGCGGCGCGCTGGTGGGGACCTTCCTCGGTATTCTCATCTCCTATGGTTTCGTGGCGCCGGTAGCCGGCCAGCTGGAGCAGAAGGTCGAGGAGGGCGGAAAGATCTACCAGTGCATGAAGGCGGTGCTACTGGCGAGCATGAACGGCTACGCGCCCCAGGTGGCGGTGGAGTTCGGGCGCAAGGTGCTGTTCTCGACCGATCGGCCAGGCTTTGCCGAGCTTGAAGAAGCGATCAAGAGCAAGAAGTGATGCGTGTCCCGGTGATGCGGCGTGATGCGTCGCGGATTCCCTCGCCTGCCGGATCGATGTCATGAGTGACGATACCCAACAGCCAATCGTCGTCAAGAAGATCAAGAAGGGCGGCGGCGGTGCCCACGGTGGCGCGTGGAAGATCGCCTATGCCGACTTCGTGACCGCGATGATGGCCTTCTTCCTGCTGATGTGGCTGCTCGGCTCCACAGCCCAGGGCGACCTGCAGGGGATTGCGGAGTTCTTCAATTCGCCCCTCAAGGTGGCGATGAGCGGAGGTTCGGGCGCGGGTGACGCGACTAGCCCGATTGCGGGCGGCGGGCAGGATCTGACGCGTTCGGTGGGCCAGGTGAAGCGGGGCGATGTGGAAGGTAAGCGATCGCTCAACATCGAGGCTGCCAAGGGGGCGACCAAGCCGTTGGGCGACGACGACGCGGAGGCGATCAAGAAGGCCGAGGAGCGCAAGGAGCGCGCCAAGCTCGAAGACCTGAAGGGGCAGATCGAGGCGATCATCGAGGCGAGCCCAAGCCTGCGGCCGTTCAAGAACCAGCTGTTGCTGGACATCACCACCGAGGGCCTGCGCATCCAGATTGTCGACGAGCAGAACCGGCCGATGTTCGATTCGTCCAGCGCATCGCTAAAGCCCTATACCCAGGAGCTGCTGCGCTCGATCGGCGCGACGCTCAACGGAGTGGATAACAACGTGAGCCTGTCGGGGCATACCGACTCGACGCGCTACGCGGGCGGCGAGCGGGGTTTCTCGAACTGGGAGCTCTCTGCCAACCGCGCCAACGCGTCGCGACGGGAGCTGGTGGCCGGCGGGCTGGCAGAAGGCAAGATGGTCCGGGTGGTCGGCCTTGCCGACACGCTGCCGCTCGATCCCGCCAACCCGGGCGGCCCGATCAACCGACGGATCAGCATCGTCGTGCTCAACAAGCAGGCCGAGGCCGCGCTGCGCGGCGGCAACAAGAAGCTCGAAGTGAATAGCGAAACCGGTGTCGACGTCGGGGATATCCGCGCCGGCCTTGGTGCCGGGCAGGCCATCCGGCTACCCGGCCGCCCTAAAGAATAAGCGTGCTCGTGACGATATGACCGCGACTGCTTCTGATTCTTGCCAATAGGAAAATGAAACCCTCTCGAACCACCGCGATACTCGTCGGCCTTCTGTGGTCGGGCGTGACAGTAGGTGTCACCACCTACTTCCAGGCTGGGGCTGTGGCGACCCTGACGGGGGCCGGCCTGCTCGTGCTCGGGTGGGTTGTGCTGATGCTGCTGGTGTCGGCCGAACCTGCGACGACGGAAGCCCACGGGCGCGCAACCAGCCTTCCGGTCGACGAGCTGGTTGCCATCGAAGGCGTGCTGCGGGAATCGACGCAGGCCTTCCGTGGCCAGCATCTGGCCATCAAGGGCGAGGTGGATCGGGTGCAGGAGATGCTCTCCACTGCCATCGGCACCCTGATGGGGAGCTTTCACGGCCTGCTTGCGGCGACCCAGGCTCAGCAGAACGTGGCTGTCGGCCTCGCGCAGGATGACGAGGATGGCGATGCCGGTTCGCGCTTCGATCTGTTCGTGGCCAACACCTCGTCGGTGATGCAGCGCGTCGTGGATAGCGTGATCCTCAACAGCAAGCTGGGCATGGAGCTGGTCGAGATGACCGACCGCATCTCCCAGCGGGCCAATGACGTGGAAAGCATCCTCGGCGAGATCAGCAGCATCTCCAAGCAGACCAACCTGCTGGCCCTCAACGCTGCCATCGAGGCGGCCCGGGCCGGCGAGGCGGGGCGCGGCTTTGCGGTGGTGGCCGACGAGGTGCGCGAGCTGTCGACCCGTACCGCCCAGTTCAGCCAGCAGATCAGCATCGTCATGAAATCGATGCGCGAAGGCGTGGAGGGCGCCGAGGACGCGATCGAGCGTCTTGCCTCCACCGACATGAACTTCGCCCTCGAATCGAAGCAGCAGGTTGAGCAGGTGCTTGCGTCGATCGAATCGATCAACCAGCAGCGCGGCAAGGCTATCGTCCGGCTGGGCGAGCAGGCCCGCGAGATGGACGTGGAAGTCAATCGGGCGGTGACCGCGCTGCAGTTTCAGGATCTGGTGTCCCAGCTCATCGGACATGTGGATCGGCGGGTGGAAGGGCTTGGGCAGTTGATGACCGAGTTCGACGCCCTCACCGATGGCATCCAGCACGCCGTTTCGGCGGGTGATTTCGGTCCGCTGCGCAATGCTGTCGCGGCAATCCAGACGTCGCTGGCGACGCTCGATCAGCGCGTCGGGGGCAACCCTGTGAGCCAGCAGGATGTCTCGCATGGCGAAATCGACTTGTTTTAGTTTCAGAACCTTAGGAAATGACAATGGCCAAGACCGTACTCACCGTTGATGATTCTGCCTCCATCCGGCAGATGGTGTCCTTCACCCTGAAAAGCGCCGGCTATGAGGTCGTCGAGGCCGTCGACGGCATGGATGGCCTCGACAAGGCCAAGTCCAGGGGCTGCAATCTGGTCCTCACCGACCAGAACATGCCGCGCATGGACGGGCTGTCCCTCATCAAGTCGCTGCGGGCGATGCCCCAGTACCGCACGGTGCCGATCCTGATGCTGACCACCGAATCGTCCGACGCCATGAAGTCCCAGGGCCGCGCCGCCGGTGCGACCGGCTGGCTGGTCAAGCCCTTCGACCCGCAGAAGCTCATCGAGGTGGTCAAGAAGGTGATCGGCTAAGCCGAGGCAGGCATTCGCGCGTCAGGGAGACAGGCATGGCCATAGACATGAGCCAGTTCTACCAGGTGTTTTTCGAGGAAGCCGCCGAGCACCTGGCGAGTATGGAGGCGTTGCTGCTGGCGATCGACCCGGCCGCGCCCGACGAGGAGGAGGTCAACGCGCTGTTCCGCGCGGCCCACTCGATCAAGGGGTCGAGCGGCACCTTCGGCTTCCAGGACATGATGGAGGTCACCCACATCCTCGAGACCATGCTCGACCGGGTTCGCAAGGGCGAAGCCCCGCTCACCGACGACATGGTGGATGCCTCGCTGGTGGCGGGGGACGTGCTCAAGAACCTGCTCGCCGCCCACAAGGGTGAGGACGAGGCCGACCGGGAGGCAGCAGAGGCCATCTGCCATCGCCTGCAGGCCTTGTGCAACGCCCTCGACGCGCCCGCCGCCGTATCGTCGATCCCGGCACCCGAGCCCATTGCGCTGGGGGTGCCGGTCTGCGTCACCGGCTTCGATCTGTATTTCTCGCTGCTTGGCGCATCGCCCGAGGAGCGCCTGGGCAATCTCATCGAGGAGCTGGGCAGCTTCGGTGTGGTGGAGACGCTCGCCACGCCGACCGCCGACAATCCGGAATGTCACCTGCGGATCACCACCGAGGTCGGCGCCGACGTGCTCCGCGGGGTCATCGACTTTGTCGCCGACGGCGAAACCGTGCGCATCGAGCCCTTCGGCCAGCAGGACGCCGATGGACATGAGGCCTACGGCTTCTTCCATGACATGATCCAGCCGGCCGATGAGGCCTATGGTTTCTTTGACCCTCAGCCCGAACCCGATGGCTCGTCTGGGTCCGCGCCGGTGGTGTTTTCGGTCGATGGCGGTGAAGCCTACGGTTTCTTCACCGATCTTCCCGCCCAGCCCGACGCCCCGGCCGAACCCGAGCCCTATGGGCTGTTCACCGATCCCGAGCCTGCCGCTGCGCCGGCCGAGACGGCCTACGGTTTCTTCGATCCCCTGCCCCAGGCCGCTCCGGCGGTCGTGGCGGCTGCGCCCGAACCCGCTGCGGTCGTCGAGGCGCCGGCCCCGGTCGCTGCGCCCACCAAGAAGCCGCCGGCAGTGCGCGCGGCCGGAAGTGGTGACAGCGGTTCGATCCGCGTCAGCGTCGAGAAGGTGGATCAGATGATCAACCTCGTGGGCGAGCTGGTCATCACCCAGGCCATGCTCACCCAGGCGGCCAGCAACGTCGATCCGGTGATCTTCGAGCGCCTCATCAACGGCCTGGCCCAGCTGGAGCGCAACACCCGCGACCTGCAGGAGTCCGTGATGTCGATCCGGATGATGCCGATCTCGGTGGTGTTCAGCCGCTTCCCGCGGGTGGTGCGCGATCTGTCCCAGAAGCTCGGCAAGCAGGTCGAGCTGAAGACGATCGGCGAGACCACCGAAATGGACAAGAGCCTCGTCGAGCGCATCACCGACCCGCTCACCCACCTTGTGCGCAACAGCCTCGACCACGGCCTCGAGACGCCCGAAAGGCGCCGCGCCGCCGGCAAGCCGGAAACCGGCACGATCACCCTGTCGGCCTACCACCAGAGCGGCAACATCGTCATTGAAGTGGGTGACGACGGTGCCGGCCTCAACCGCGCCCGCATCCTCGCCAAGGCCAAGGAACGCGGCATGGCGGTGAGCGACGCGATGAGCGACCAGGAAGTCTGGCAGCTCATCATGGAGCCGGGCTTCTCGACCGCCGAGCAGGTCACCGAGGTGTCCGGCCGTGGCGTGGGCATGGACGTGGTCAAGAAGAACATCTCGGCGATGGGTGGGCGGATCGAGCTCGATTCGATGCCGGGCGTCGGTACCCGCATCACGGTGCGTCTACCGCTCACCCTGGCGATCCTTGACGGCATGAGCGTCGGCGTCGGCCCCGAGACCTACATCATCCCGCTGGGCTACGTGATGGAGTCGATGCAGCCGGAGCGCGGCATGATGAAGAGCGTCTCCGGTGTCGAGCGGCTGATCCAGGTGCGTGGCGAATACCTCCCGGTGATCTGCCTGCACGACGTGTTCCGCATCCAGGGCGCGATCACCGACTGGTCGAAGGGGATCATGGTGGTGCTGGAGGCCGACGGACAGAGCGCGGCCCTGTTCATCGACCAGCTCGTCGGCCAGCACCAGGTGGTCATCAAGAGCCTGGAGGCCAACTACCGGCGGGTGCCGGGGGTGGCCGGGGCAACCATCATGGGCGACGGCCGCGTGGCGCTGATCCTCGACGTGCCGATGCTCGTCGGCATGGCCCGGCGGGTGTTGCCGGCGGCGGCCTGAGACAGTCCGTCGCGCGTTTCGAAGGCCGCCTCAGGGCGGCCTTTTTCATGCTGGGCGACTGTCTCGAGACGCCTTCAGAAACATGGGGGGCTGCCGTAAAAGCCTCTATCGCCAACGAGGAGCATCCCATGTTGCAGGCAACTCAAACCGCTGCCGCCCTGGAGTCGGAAGGATCCGGCTTCGCCCAGGAGCTGCTGACCTTCACGCTGGGCGCCGAGGAGTACGCGATCGATATCCTGAAGGTCCAGGAGATCCGCGGCTACGACGCCGTCACCTCGATCGCCAACGCCCCCGCGTTCATCAAGGGGGTGATCAACCTGCGCGGCACCATCGTGCCGATCGTCGATCTGCGCATCAAGTTCGCCGTCGGCGTCGTCGAATACACCCCCTTCACTGTCGTGATCATCCTCAACATCGGCGGCCGCGTGGTCGGGATGGTGGTGGATGCCGTGTCGGACGTCATTGCGCTCCAGCCCGAGCAGATCCGCCCGGCGCCGGATTTCGCCTCGTCGGTCGACACCGCCTACATCATGGGCCTGGGCGCCCTGGGCGAGCGGATGCTGATCGTCGTCGACATCGAGCGCCTGATGCTCTCCAGCGAGATGGCGCTGGTTGACGAAGTGGCGCAGTAGGCCTGCCTCCGCCGACCCCAATACAAGCTGAGAGTGACTGTCATGAGTGGAATCCTTTCGCCGGCCATTGGCGTGATGAACCGGCTGTCCGTGCAGGGCAAGCTGGCCCTGCTGGGGATCATCGGCATGGTGCCGGTGATCGTGCTGGCCTACCTGCTGCTCGACCGTATCCAGGGCGAGGTGGCATTCACCCGCCTCGAGACCCGGACCGTGCCGCTGGTGATGCCGGCGCGCCAGCTGCTTCAGGCGGCACAGGCGCACCGGGGTGTATCGCAGGCGGTCATCGGTGGAAATACGGCTCAGGCCGGCCGGCTGACCGAACTCGAAGCCAAGGTTGATGCGGCCCTCAAGGCGGGGGATGCGGCGGGCGCCGAACAACGTGCTGCCGAGCTCGCCACCGACGCCACCTGGCGCGGGCTGGCAAAGGATTGGGCCGATGTGAAGGCGCGTGCCGTGACCGTTTCCGGGCCGGAGAGCTTCCGCCTGCATACCGAATACATCAACCGGGTGCGCGACTACATCACGCGGGTGGCCGACGCGACCAACGCGACGCTCGATCCGGAGCTGGAAACCTACTACCTCATGGACATGTTCACCGCGCGCCTGCCCGGGCTCGCGGAGGATGCGGGCGCCACGCGGGCGATTGGCACCGGCATCGCATCGCGCCAGAAGATCGTGGAGGGCGAGCGGGTTGATCTGGGGGTGCTGATGCAGCGCATCGCCGATGCGCGCAGTGGCGTGGACGCGGCGGTGCAGAAGGCAGGCAGCAAGGACGCCGGCCTGCAGACGCTCCTGGCCGGGCCGGGCAAGACGCTGGCCTCCGAGATGCAGGGCTTCACCGAACTGGTGAATGGCAGCGTGCTTAAGGCCGCCGAGATCAACATCGCACCGAACCGGGTCTTCGAGACCGGAACCCGGGCGGTGGATAGCGCCTACGCCCTGTTCGACATCACCGCTGCGGAGTTCGACCGTCGCCTGATGGAGCGTCTCACGCGCCTGGAGCAGCTTCGCATGCTGGTCATCACGGTGATCGTCGTCTGCCTGCTGGTGGCGGGCTATCTCTTCCTGGGATTCCGCCGCACGATGCTCACCTCCATCAACGAGATCCAGTCCGGCCTTGGCCGGATGAGTGCGGGCAAGCTGGATGAGTCGCTGGTGGTGTGTTCGAGCGATGCCTTCGGCGAGATCGCCGGCGCGCTCAACGGGATGCAGGCCAGCCTGAAGGCCAAGATCGCCGCCGACCACGAAGTGGCTGCCGCCAACCTGCGGGTGCGCAACGCCCTCGACAAGGCGTCCACCAACATCATGCTGGCCGACAACGAAGGCCAGATCGTCTACTGCAACGACGCCGTGCTGGGCATGCTGCGTCAGGCCGAAGCCGACATCCGCAAGGAGCTGCCGGCCTTCGCCGTCGAAGGGCTGGTGGGGCGCAACTTCGATGTCTTCCACAAGAATCCGGCTCACCAGCGCAACATCCTTGGCCGCCTCACCGGCGAGCATCGAGCCCAGGTGAAGATCGGCGGCCGGACCTTCAGCCTCATTGCCAACCCGGTGTTCAATGCTCAGGGTGAGCGTCTTGGATCGGTGGTCGAGTGGGGCGACCGGACCAGTGAAGTGCGTATCGAAGAGGAAATGGCCGACCTGATGGCGGCTGCGGTTGCGGGCAACTTCGCCCGCCGGCTGTCCCTCGAGGGCAAGACCGGTTTCTTCGCGACACTCGCCGACGGCATGAACAACCTGATGGGCATCGTGGCGACTAATCTCGACGACATCGCCCGGGTGCTCAATGCCATTGCCCGGGGCGATCTGACCGAGAAGATCACCGCCGACTACGGCGGCACTTTCGGTCAGCTGAAGGACGACACCAACACCACCGTCGACCGCCTGCGCGAGGTGGTCGGCCAGATCAAGGATGCGTCCGAATCCATCAATACCGCGGCCCAGGAAATCGCCGCCGGCAACTCCGATCTGTCGGCCCGCACCGAAGAGCAGGCCAGCAGCCTGGAAGAAACCGCCAGCTCGATGGAGCAGCTCAACGCCACCGTCAAGCAGAACGCCGAGAACGCCCGCCAGGCTCGCAACCTCGCCAGCTCCAGCAACGAGGTGGCGGAGCAGGGCGGGGCGATGGTCAATCGGGTGGTCGAGACCATGGGCTCGATCCAGGAGAGCGCGAAGAAGATCGCCGACATCATCGGCGTGATCGATTCGATCGCCTTCCAGACCAACATCCTGGCGCTCAACGCGGCGGTCGAGGCCGCCCGTGCGGGCGAGCAGGGCCGTGGCTTTGCGGTCGTGGCGAGCGAGGTGCGCAGCCTCGCCCAGCGCAGTGCCCAGGCCGCCCGCGAGATCAAGGCACTGATCGCCGACAGCGTGGACAAGGTGGAAGACGGCGCCAAGCTGGTGAATGAAGCCGGCCAGACCATGGAAGACGTCGTTACCAACTTCCAGCGTCTGTCCGCCCTGGTCACCGAGATCGCCGACGCCAGCCAGGAGCAGAGCGGCGGCATCGAGCAGGTGACCCAGGCCGTCGGCCAGATGGACGAAGTGACCCAGCAGAACGCCGCGCTGGTGGAAGAAGCCGCCGCCGCCGCCGAGAGCCTGCAGGAACAGTCCATGTCCCTGGTGCGCTCGGTGGCCCATTTCCAGCTCAAGGGCAACGCGGCCCAGGAGCAGCGTGCGCCCACTGCCCTCGACTTCGACGGCGTGATCCAGGCTCACATGGGCTGGAAGCAGAAATTGCGGGATTTCATCTCCGGGAGCGGGGAGAACCTCGACCCGGCCGTCGTCTCCCGGGACGACAAGTGCGTGCTGGGCTGCTGGATCCACGGCGAAGGCCAGCGCTACGCCAGGGAATCCGGCTTCGCCCGCCTCACCAAATCCCATGCCGATTTCCACCGCTGTGCTGGTGACGTCGTCCGCGCCCAGTTGGCCGGCGACGAGGTGGGCGCCAAGCGCCTGCTGCTGAATGACTTCTCGGTGCTCTCCGACGAGACCATCCAGGAGATCCGCCGGATGAAGGCCTTGCATGGCCAGCAGGCGCCCGTGCCGGTCGCGCCGAAGCCGGTCACGGCCCAGGTTGCCGCCCTGCCGCTGCGCAGCGCCAAGGGGGGGCGGGTTGGAACACCGCTGCCGAAAGTCCGGCAGCAGGCCGCCAATCTGGCGGAAAGCGAGTGGGAAGAGTTCTGAGCGGCAAATCCGTTTGAGGTCTGACACATAGGGTCGGTCTGGTACAGAAGGAACAAGAAATGAAAATCAACATGCCTGTCACCCAGCATGAGGTGGAGCTGTCCGAGAACTCGCTGATCGTGTCGAAGACCGATCTGAAGGGGCAGATCACCTACATCAACCGGGATTTCATCGAGATCAGCGGCTTCACCGAGAGCGAACTGATCGGCCGGCCGCACAACATCGTCCGACACCCGGACATGCCGGTGGAAGCCTTCGCGGACATGTGGATTGCCCTCAAGGAACACCGGCCGTGGGTGGGCCTGGTGAAGAATCGCTGCAAGAACGGCGACCATTACTGGGTCGAGGCCCATGCTGCGCCGATCGTCGAGAACGGCCAGACCATCGGGTACATGTCGGTGCGCCGCAAGGCCTCCCGAGACAAGATCCAGGCGGCCGAGGCGGCCTATGCCCTGTTCCGCGAAGGCAAGGCTGGCGGTATGAAGATCCGCGATGGCCGCGTCGTTCGTGACGGGGTGTTCGGGCCGGTGAAGCATCTCCTGTCGGGCATGAAGGTGCGCAGCGCGATCATGATGTCCATGACGCTGATGACGATCATCGTCGTGGCCCAGGGTTACATCGGGATGGCCAAGCTCTCGGAAGCCGATGAGGCCATCAGCCAGACTTACGAGCGGCGTCTGAAGCCTGCCATCGATATTGCGCGGATGGAGAACGCCATTGCCGAATCCCGCTCGCAGATCCTGCTGGGCCTTGTCCATGCGCCGGACAATCCGGCCAGCAAGACGCTGAACCATACCCTCGACGGGCACCTGACGGCGCTCGACAAGTCGATGGCCGAGGCGGCCGCGCTGTGGAACGTCTATGGTGACGAGAACTACGCCCGCACGGCGGAGCTCAAGGGGCTGCTCGCCAAGTTTGGCGAAGCCCGTCAGGGGCTGATCGCCAAGGGTCTGACCCCCGCCCGTGAGGCGCTTGCCGCCGGTCGGTTCGACGACGCCAACCGCATCGTCGCCACAGAGCTGGCGGCCCACTTCGACGCGGCCCGTGTCGCGGCCCGGGGTGTTCAGGAGTACATGCTCACCCGCGCCGACCAGCAACGTCAGGAGGCCATCGCCCAGTACCAGAAGACGCTTTACCTGACGATTGCCGGTGTGGTGCTGTCGGTGCTGTTTGCGCTGGTGCTGGTGTGGTGGCTGGTCCGCCGGATCGTCGGTCCGCTCAGGAGCGCGGTCGGTGTGTTCCAGCAGATCGCCCAGGGCAACTTCCAGTCGGCGGTCGAGACCGGCCGCCGGGACGAAATCGGCCAGGTGCTCGATGGCCTCGAATCCATGCAGGTGCGCCTGGGTTACGACGTGGCGGAGGCCAAGATCGTCTCTGACGCGATGGCCCAGATCAAGGTGGGCCTGGATACGGTGGAAACCAACGTCCGGATCGCCGATGTGCATGGTCGCGTGCTGTACGCCAACCCGGCCCTGCTCAAGACCATCGCCGGGATCGAGGATCGCATCCGCGAATACGCCCCGGGCTTCAGCGCGAGCAGTTTCGTGGGGAGCAGCATCGGGGGGCTTTACCCCGATCCTGATGCGGCGCTGCGCCGTCTTGCCGGCTTGACCGAGACCGCCCGCACCCAGATGGTAATTGGCGGCCGGACCTTCGACGTGGTGACCAGCCCGGTCTTCAGCGAAACCGGCGAACGCCTCGGTTCGGTGGGCGAATGGCGTGACCGCACCGATGAACTGGCCGCCGAGCGCGAAGTGCAGGCCATCGTGTCGGCCGCCGCCGACGGCGACTTCTCGGCGCGGCTCGAGAGCACCGGCAAGACCGGCTTCTTCCTCGACCTGTCGAATGGCCTCAACCGCCTGATGGAAGGCGTGGCAGCGAGCCTGGGCGATCTGGGGCGTGTGATGAACGCCATCGCCCGGGGCGACCTGACCGAGAAGATCACCGCCGATTACAGCGGGACCTTCGGCCAGCTGAAGGATGACACCAACACCACCGTCGAGCGCCTGCGCGAGGTGGTCAGCCAGATCAAGGAAGCGTCCGAATCCATCAACACCGCGGCCCAGGAGATCGCAGCCGGAAACTCCGATCTGTCGGCCCGCACCGAAGAGCAGGCCAGCAGCCTCGAAGAAACCGCCAGCTCGATGGAGCAGCTCAACGCCACCGTCAAGCAGAACGCCGAGAACGCCCGCCAGGCCCGCGAGCTGGCCAGCTCCAGCAACGAGGTGGCCGAGCAGGGCGGCGAGATGGTCAATCGTGTCGTCGGCACGATGGGCTCGATCCAGGAAAGCTCCAAGAAGATTGCCGACATCATCGGCGTGATCGACTCGATCGCCTTCCAGACCAACATCCTGGCGCTCAACGCGGCGGTGGAAGCCGCCCGCGCCGGCGAGCAGGGTCGCGGCTTTGCGGTGGTGGCGAGCGAGGTGCGCAGCCTCGCCCAGCGCAGCGCCCAGGCCGCCCGCGAGATCAAGGCGCTCATCGCCGACAGCGTGGACAAGGTCGAGGACGGCGCCAAGCTGGTGAACGAAGCCGGCCAGACCATGGAAGAAGTGGTGGCCAACTTCCAGCGCCTGTCGGTGCTGGTGACCGACATCTCCGAGGCCAGCCAGGAGCAGAGCGGCGGCATCGAGCAGGTGACCCAGGCCGTCGGCCAGATGGACGAAGTGACCCAGCAGAACGCCGCGCTGGTGGAAGAAGCCGCAGCAGCAGCGGAGAGCCTGGAGGACCAGGCCCGCACGCTGGTCCGCGCCGTCTCGATGTTCCGCCTGAGCGCGGCTGGCGCGCCTTCCGCCGTCGTGCCGGACAACGTCGCCCGCCTGCCCGAGCGCCCCGCACGGCCCGCGCCGAAGGCGGCTGTTACGCCGGTATCGAAGGTGCGCAAGGCGAACGTCGCCGTTGGCGGTGACATGGATGACGAGTGGGAAGAATTCTGAAGAGCCCGGCAATGACTGAAAAACTCACAGCACGCCGGCCCCTGTCGGCAAGCGCGGCCCCACGGCCTGCACCCCGCCCGGTTTCCACGGGCGTGGCCCAACCGGATCGGGAGTTCGCCTTCTCCCCCGCCGACTTCGAACGGGTCCGCGCGCTGATCTACAAGCACGCGGGCATCTCCCTGTCGCCGGTCAAGCAGGACATGGTCTATAGCCGGCTGGCCCGGCGCCTGCGGGCGCGGGGCGATCGGACCTTCGCCGAATACCTCGACCGGGCCGAGCGGGAGCCGGACGAATGGGAAACCTTCGTCAATAGCCTCACCACCAACCTGACGTCGTTCTTCCGCGAGGCCCATCACTTCGACATCCTCGCCGAACGCCTGAAGAAGCACGCCGGCCGCGGCCCGGTGCGGATCTGGTGCAGCGCGGCGTCCACCGGCGAGGAACCCTACAGTCTGGCGATCACGGCCTGCGAAGCCTTCAACACGATGACGCCGCCGGTGCAGATCGTCGCCACCGACATCGACACCAACGTGCTCGCCACCGCCGGGAAGGGCGTGTATGGCCTCGACCGGGTCGATCGCCTGTCGCGGGAGCGGATGCAGCGCTTCTTCCTCAAGGGCACCGGCACCCAGGCCGGGCTGGCGCGGGTGCGGCCCGAGCTGCAGCGGCTGATCGAATTCAAGCGCATCAACCTGCTTGATACCCACTGGTCGCTGCAGGGGCCTTTCGATTACATGTTCTGCCGGAACGTGATGATCTATTTCGACAAGCCTACCCAGCACACCATCCTCAAGCGCTTCGTGCCCCTGCTCAAGTCGGACGGCCTGCTGTTTGCCGGCCACTCCGAAAGCTTCCTGCACGCCGCCGATCTATTCCGGTCGCTCGGCCGGACGGTCTACGAAAGGACGGATGCCCGTGACCGATGATCCCGGCTATGTGGAACATCTGGCGACCAATCGCTATTTCGACCGGACCTTTGATTGCGACGCGGTAAAGGTGTTGCCGGGCGAATATTTCGTCACCACGTCCGACATCCTGCTGGTCACCGTGCTGGGGTCCTGCGTTACCGCGTGCATCCGCGATCGGGATAAGGGCCTGGGGGGCATGAACCATTTCATGCTGCCGGAAACGAATGAGGGTTCGGGAATGCTCAGCACCTCGGCCCGCTACGGCGCTTATGCAATGGAGGTCTTGCTGAACCATCTGCTCAAATTGGGTGCGCGTCGGAGCAGTCTCGAAGCCAAGGTATTTGGCGGCGGAAAGGTATTGGCAAGCCTGACCCAGGCGCAGGTGGGAGAGAAGAATGCGCAATTCGTTCTCGATTATCTCGACACCGAGCGGATCCCCATCGTGGCGCAGGATCTGCTCGATATCTACCCCCGCAAGGTGTACTTCTTTCCGGCTAGCGGGCGGGTCATGATGAAAAAACTGGTTCGCGTGAAAAACGACACGCTCGTTGCTCGCGAGCGCGAATATGAAGCCCGACTTCGACGCGACAATGTGCAAGGCGACGTCGAGCTATTTGGTTGACCGGGTTTTTGCACCGGGTTCGATACTGGAAACAGAGCATGGCAATCAAGGTTCTAATCGTCGACGACTCCGCGCTGATGCGGAGCATGCTGTCAGAGGTCATCAATTCCGCGTCCGATCTCGAAGTGGTTGGCGTTGCGCCCGACCCCATCGTCGCGCGGGAAATGATCAAGACGCACAATCCGGACGTGCTGACGCTGGATATCGAAATGCCCAAAATGGACGGGCTCGATTTCCTGGCGCGTCTGATGCGGCTCCGGCCGATGCCCGTCGTGATGATTTCGAGCCTGACGCAGCGGGGTTCTGAAGCCACGCTGCAGGCGCTCGAATTGGGCGCGGTGGATTTCCTGCCCAAGCCGAAACTGGACTCGACGGCCGGAATAGAGAACTATCGTGTAGAAATTTGTGAAAAGGTCCGGGCCGCGTATGGCGCCAGGCCCCGTGTGCCGTTAAGAGCTGTGACAGCACCGAAACCCTTGCTGCGAGAGCCTTCCGAGGGTGTTGGCGGGGGGGGCGGAAACCTTCCTGAACGGGTATTGCAGGAGAAACTGGTGCTGATCGGGGCCTCGACGGGTGGCACCGAGGCCATCAAGGAAGTGCTATGTTCTCTGCCCGGGCAAATGCCTGGAATCCTGATCGTTCAGCACATGCCGGAGATGTTCACCGCGTCCTTCGCGAAACGCCTCGATGGCTTGTGCCAGATGCGGGTCAAGGAGGCCGAGCATGGAGAGAAGGTGCTGCCGGGCACCGCCTATCTGGCGCCGGGGCATTCGCATCTGTCGCTGCGGCGCGTGGTGGGGGGCTATGTCTGTGAACTCGCCCAGTCGGAGCCGGTCAACCGGCACCGGCCGGCGGTGGATGTGCTGTTCCACTCGGCGGCCAAACAGGTCGGGGCCAACGCGCTGGGAGTGATCCTCACCGGGATGGGCAAGGACGGCGCCCAGGGGCTGCTGGCGATGAAGCAGGCCGGCGCATGGACGATCGGACAGGATCAGGAATCCTGCGTGGTTTACGGCATGCCGCGTGAAGCGGCAGCCATCGGCGCCCTCGATGATGTGGCGCCGCTGAAGGAAATCGGGCAACGTGTGCTCTCCCGTCTGCGCGGGATCGAACGCCGGGGTCTGAGGGCATGAATTGAGCGATGGCCTTGTGAGCCGGTGATGTGGTAAGTGGAACGTACAATTAGAGGCTAGAAATGGATACCAGCGTCAGCACCCAGCAGAGTCAGGCCAGGATTCAGCTCTCCGGGCGGTTTGATTTCAACTCCCACCGGGAATTCCGCGATGCGGTGGACAAGGCCCTGGGCAGCCCCGGCACCACCGAGGTCGCCGTTGATCTCGGCAACGTCGCCTACCTCGACAGTTCTGCCCTGGGCATGCTGCTGATGCTCCGCGACAAGGCCAAGACATCCGGCAAGACTGTCTGCCTGGCCAATGCCCGTGGCAGCGTGCGGCAGGTTCTGGACATCGCCAACTTCGGCAAGCTCTTCCCGATCGTGTAGCGGTGGCCGAGCAAGACCCCGAATCCCTCTTCATTCTTGTTGTAGATGACAATCCCGACGATCTTTTCCTGATCCGTCGGGATCTGGTGGCCCTTGGTCACCGTGTCGCTGGTGTCAGCACGGCCAAAGAGGCGCTTGCGCACATCGCCCGGGCTTACCCCGACGTTCTGATGACCGATGTCGGCCTGCCCGGCATGGACGGCATTGAATTGCTCCAGACGGTCCGGATGCGGACCGACGGCAGCTGGATTCCCAGCCTGGTGTTCACCGGCAGCCTGGATGAGGCGACGCAGATGCGTGCCCTCGAAGCGGGCGCCGACGCCTACCTCTGCAAGCCCGCCTCCCGCGAAATGCTGCGCGCCAAGCTCGGGGTGATCCTCCGGCTCAAGGCCATGCAGCGGCAGGCCGAGGCGCGCAACCGCGAGCTTGCCCGCTACCGCAGCCTCCAGGAAGAAGAGCAGCGGCTGGCGCGCTTCGTGATGGAGCGCCTGATCAACCGCGAGGCCCTGGGCGACCCCGCCCTGTCCCACTATATCGCCTCCGCGGCCGAATTCTCCGGCGACCTGATCGCCGCCGCCCGAACCCCCGCCAACGTACTCCACGTGCTCCTCGCCGACGGCGCCGGTCATGGCCTGGCCGCGTCACTCAACGTGCTGCCGGTGACCGCGCCCTTCTACCGGATGACCGAGCGGGGTTTCGGGATCGACGCCATCGCCCGCGAGATCAACAGCAAGGTGCGCGCGCTGCTGCCGGTCGATCGCTTCATCGCGGCCACCCTGGTCGCCGTCAATTTCCGCGAGCGCTACGTGACCGTCTGGAACGGCGGCAATCCGGGGCCGCTCCTGGTGCGGCCGGATGGCCGCGTGCGCATCCATTTCAACCGCCACCACTTTCCCCTCGGGGTGGTGGATGACGACGAGTTCGACGGCACCGTCGATACCCACGTCGTCAATCCCAGCGACCACCTGCTGCTGTTCTCCGACGGCCTCATCGAGCAGGAGGACGCCGATGGTGCGGCCCTGGGGGTCGAAGGGCTCGGGGGCGCGCTCGAAGGGCTTGAAGCCGATGCCCGGCTGCCGCGTCTCATCGACATCGTCCATCAGCTCACCGGCGGCAACCCGCCCCGGGACGACATCTCCATCGCCCAGATCGCCCTGGCCGACTCCCCCAGCCGGGTGCCCAGCCAGCTGCCGGGCGAGGCGGTGGCGCCGTTCAACACCAGTGACTGGCGGCTGGTGTTGCGCCTCGGCGCCACCGACCTCAAGCGCCTCGACGCGGTGCCGCTGATCCTCGGCGCCATCGAGCAGTTCGAGGGCGTGCGTCCGTTCACCGGGCGCCTGTTCCTGGTGCTGTCCGAACTCTTCAACAACGCGCTGGATCATGGCCTGCTGCGCCTGCCTTCGTCCCTCAAGGTCGGGGCGGAGGGCATGGACGTGTTTCTCGAGGAGCGCTCCCGCCGGCTTTCGCGGCTGGCGGTGGGGGCGGTCGAGTTCGAACTGACCCTGCGTCAGAGCCTCGACCGGGCGCCGATGCTGCACATCGGCTGCGTCGATACCGGCCCCGGTTTCGACCACGAGCAGCAGGTGGCGGAGGCCATGCGCGAGCCGACCACCGAAGAAATGCTCAAGGGCCACGGCCGCGGCATTCCGCTGCTGCTGCGGGTCTGCGAGGAAGTGCGCTACAGCGGTTCCGGCAACCGGGTGGACGTGGTCTTCCGCCTTGCCGAACGGGGCGCCGACGGGCTCAAGTAGCTCCGGCGGCGTCTCTCCTGTCGGTCTCCCTTAAGTTCCCCGGGGGCCTGTCGATAAGAACGTCGATATTGTGGGCTGCCCAACCGGGCTGCCCGTCGAGTTGCCGGTAGCCCGCTGCGCTGTCCGGTCATCGTTCGAGACAGGGGAGTGGCCGGACATCATGCGAGTTCAACTTGTTTCAGGCGCCATCGGACTGTGCGCAGCCATTGGTGCCGCGGGAGCCGGGCTGGCCTTCGGGGCTCCGCTGACGGCCGGCTTCGTGGGCGTGAGCGTGGCCCTCGGGGTCTTCATCGGCGTGGCGACGATCATGGCCTGTCGGGTGCTGTTCGTGCAGCCCCTGGGCGAGATGCGTGACACCATCCGGGCGATGCAACGGGATGGCGACCTTTCCCGCCGCGCGCCGGTCTCCGGTGGCCAGGTGGGTGAAGTCGAGCTTGTCTTCAACGAGCTGATCGAGAGCCTGCAGGGCATCGTCGGCAAGGTGATCTTCGACACCCAGCGGGTGTATGAGGCGGCCGACCTGCTGTCGGGCTACGCCGGCCGGGTGGCGGAAGGCTCCTCCGGGCAGCGCGACGCGGCCGAGAGCATGGCCGTGGCGATCGAGCAGATGACCGCCGGCGTCAATGCGGTGGCCGACCACGCCAGCCAGACGGCGGCCAACGCCCAGGCGGCGCGGGAGCTGTCGGTGCAAGGCGGCGAGGTGGCGACCAGCGCCTCGCGGGAGATCGAGCGCATCGCCGCCTCGGTGGCCGATTCGGCCCGGGTGATCGCCTCGCTGGGCGAGCGCTCCGAGGCCATCAGCGGCATCGTCAAGGTGATCCACGAGATTGCCGACCAGACCAACCTGCTGGCGCTCAATGCAGCGATCGAAGCCGCCCGGGCCGGCGAGCAGGGGCGTGGCTTCGCGGTGGTGGCCGATGAAGTGCGCAAGCTTGCCGAACGCACCTCGTCGGCGACCCGGGAGATCGGCGGCATGATCTCGGCGATCCAGTCCGAGACCAAGAGCGCCATCGCAGCCATCGACGTGGGCAGCGTGCAGGCCCACGCCGGGGCCGACCTGGCCCGTCGGGCAGCAAGCTCGCTGGACCAGATCAACCAGGGCGCGCTGCAGACGATGGAGAAGATCGACGCGATCGCCGTCGCCATCACCACCCACAGCCACGAGGCCGAGCAGATCGCCGGCCACGTGCGGCAGATCATGGAGATGGCCGGCCACAACTCGGAAGGCGCGCGGGAAACCCTCTCCGAGGCCACCAGCCTGCGTGATCTGGCGGTGAACCTGAAGGAGATCCGCCGCGTCTTCAAGCTCGGCCCCGCGGGCGAACAGGCGATGGTGGTGCACAAGAAGATGCCCGACATCGTCCGCGATGCATCCCGGCAGATCAGCGAGATGCTCGAGCGGGCGGTCGCCAGCGGGCAGATCAGCGAGGCCGACCTGTTCGACGAAGCCTACAAGCCGATCCCCAGCACCCGTCCGCAGAAATACAGCACCCGCTTCGATGCGCTCACCGACCGGCTCTTCCCCAGCCTCCAGGAGCGCCTGCTGGACGGCAATGGCGAGGTGGTCTACGCCATCGGCACCGACCGCAACGGCTATGTGCCGACCCACAACAAGCGCTTCTGCCAGCCGCTCACCGGCGACTACAACAAGGACATCGTGGGCAGCCGGACCAAGCGGATCTTCGACGATCCGGTGGGCAAGCAGTGCGGCAAGAACCAGATGCCCTTCCTGATCCAGACCTACCGCCGGGATACCGGCGAGATCATGCACGACATCTCTGCGCCGATTTACGTGAACGGCCGCCACTGGGGCGGTTTCCGGATCGGTTACAGGGCCTGACGCGCGGTGCGGCATGACGCGTCCTGCGGGCGCGCGCGGGTGATGCGGCCGCTCTCGAAGAGGCGCTTCCCAGCCTCAAGATTATTCTTACCCCGCCGATATTTATTTCAAGTCGAAGCTTGCCCCATCAGGGTGGCAGGCGGTCCACGACGGAGATCGAGTGATGTCGGAACTTCTCAAGAACATTGACGCGCGTACCCGGCTGGCGGGCACCAACAAGCTGGAAATCCTGCTGTTCACCCTTGGCCTGGATTCACGCACCGGCCGGCGCGAGACGTTCGGTATCAACGTCTTCAAAGTGCGCGAGGTGATGCGCACCCCGCCGATCACCGCCGCGCCGGAAATGCCTTCTTCAGTCGAAGGGATGGTCAGCCTGCGGGGCGTGCTGGTGCCGGTGGTTGACCTGGCCAAGTATGCCGGGATGGGCATCGACACCCCCCGCGACATCATGATCGTCACCGAATACAACGGGCACACCCAGGGCTTCCTGGTCGAGGCGGTGGATACCATCCTGCGCCTCGACTGGTCGCAGATGCGTGTGCCGCCCGACATGCTCACCGCCAACCTGGGCGGGCTGGTCACCGCGGTGACCGAGCTGCCTGGCCCCAAGCTGGTGATGCTGCTGGATGTGGAGAAGGTGCTCTCCGAGACCACCCGCTACGACGACGAGTTCCTGTTCAAGGGCATCGAACCGATCGTGGCGGACGAGCCGGTCACGGTCTATTTTGCAGATGACTCGTCGGTGGCCCGCAAGCAGATCGAGCGGACTCTCGACGCTCTTGGCGTGCGCTACGTGGGTTCGGTCAATGGCCGTCAGGCGTGGGATGAGCTTGAGAAACTCGCCTCCTACGCCAGCAGCAGCGGGCGCAAGGTCAAGGACATGCTGGCCCTGATCCTCACCGATGTGGAGATGCCCGAGATGGACGGCTACATCCTCACCAAGCGGATCAAGACCGATCCACGCTTTGAAGGCGTGCCGGTCATCATGCATTCGTCCCTGTCGGGCATGTCCAACCAGCAGCTCGGCCGTTCGGTCGGGGTGGATGAATACGTGGCCAAATTCGAACCGCAGCGGCTGGCGGAGGTCCTGCGCCGCCTGATCACGCAGCACAGTGCGGCCAAGGCCGCGTGAGCGAAAGAGGAGCGAGATGAACATGGATCGTGTCGATCGCGGGTTGCTGGAGTCGGTGGACGCCAGGACCAAGCTGGCGGGTTCGAACCGCATGGAAATCCTGCTGTTCTCGCTGGGAACCCAGGAGATTTTCGGGATCAACGTGTTCAAGGTCCGCGAGGTGTCCCGGGCGCCCTTCATCACCAAGGCCCCCAACATGCCGGCCGGCGTGGAAGGGCTGATCTCGCTGCGGGGCAACGTGATCCCCGTGCTGGCCCTCGCCAAGGTGATGGACATTGCCGTGCCGGGCGAGCCCCTGGGCGGCTCGATGATGGTCACCGAATACAGCAAGCGCACCCTGGGCTTCCTGGTGCACGAGGTGGATCGCATCATCCGCGTCGAATGGGACAAGGTCCGCGCGCCGGACAACGTCACCTCCAGCGGCCATCACTTCATCACCGCCATCACCGAGCTGCAGGACGGCAAGCTGGTGTCCATCCTCGATGTGGAAACCATCCTGGCAAGCACCTTCGGCGAGGCCGTGGTCGGCCAGATCCATCCCCTCGAAGGTGCCCACGACGTGAACATCTTCTTCGTGGATGACTCCGCGGTGGCCCGCAAGAAGATCGCCGAAACCCTCGACAAGCTGGGGGTGCGTCACAAGCACGCCCTCAACGGGCTGGAAGCCTGGACCCGTCTCGAAGGCATGGCGAGCCACGCCCAGCAGCGCGGCATCGACCTGCGCGAGGAGGTCAATCTGATCCTGGTGGACGCCGAGATGCCCGAGATGGACGGCTACGTGCTCACCCGCAACATCAAATCGGATGCCCGCTTCGAAGGCATTCCGGTTGTCATGCACTCGTCCCTGTCGTCCGAAGCCAATCGGGCGATGGGCAAGAGTGTCGGTGTCGATTCCTACGTCGCCAAGTTCGACGCCGACGTCCTGGCTGAAACCCTGCGCCCCCTGCTGATGCGTTCCTGCCGGGACTGAACGGAGATCAACAACATGTCGGACCCCAAGATGAAATTTCTCGTAGTCGATGACTTTTCCACCATGCGGCGCATCGTCCGCAACCTGCTCAAGGAGCTCGGTTTCACCAACGTGGACGAGGCCGAGGACGGGCAGATCGCGCTGCAGAAGCTCAACTCGCTGCCCTTCGATTTCGTGGTGACGGACTGGAACATGCCCAACATGGACGGCCTCACCTTGCTGCAGAACATCCGTGCCACGCCGGCCCTGAAGCACCTGCCGGTGCTGATGATCACCGCCGAAGCGAAGAAGGAAAACATCATCGCGGCGGCCCAGGCCGGTGCCAGCGGGTACATCGTCAAGCCCTTCACGGCGGCAACCCTTTCCGAAAAGCTCGAGAAGATCTTCGAGAAGATGGGCAAGAAGGCAGCTTGACGGCCCTCGACAGCACGGAGTTCCATCATGGCAAAACGTCTCAAATTTGACGAATCCGGCGACAGCGACGATCTGCAGGCGCTGTTCGACAGCATCTCCGGAACACCCTCCGCCGCGAGCGCCCAGCCGCGCCTCGAAGTGGTCGCCAGTTCTGCCGCCAGCGCCAGCGTCGCGGGTGGTGACGACGACGACCTGCAGGCGCTGTTCGATACCGTGGCGGAGGAATACACCGCCGAACACGACCACGACGCGCCTGCCGCCGGTGAGGCCCGTCCCCACAGCTGCGACAACGTATTCAACCGGATCGGCGTGATGACCCGTCAGCTCCACGATACCTTGCGCGAACTGGGCTACGACCGCAGTCTGCAGGAAGCCGCCCACGCCATTCCCGATGCCCGCCAGCGCCTGGCCTACATCGCCGAGATGACCGAGCAGGCTGCGAGCAAGGTGCTCAACGCCACCGACATCGCCAAGCCGATCCAGGACAAGGTGCACGCCGATGCCGAAACCCTGCGCGCCCGCTGGGACCGCCTCTACGCCCGGCAGATGAGCGCCGACGAGTTCCGTGCCCTGGCTGGAGAAACCCGCGATTTCCTCGGCAGCGTGGTCAGCGGCACCCGCGAAACCAACGCCCAGCTGATGGAAATCATGATGGCCCAGGATTTCCAGGATCTCACCGGCCAGGTCATCAAGAAGGTCGTGGACCTCGCCCAGGGACTGGAGCAGCAGCTGCTGCAGGTGCTCATCGAGGCAATGCCCGCCGAACGCAAGGCCGAGGCACCGGAAGGTCTGATGAATGGCCCGGTGATCAGCGCAGTCGGTCGGGACGACGTGGTATCGAACCAGGAGCAGGTGGACGACCTGCTCGAAAGTCTCGGTTTCTGAGCCGGCGAGCGCGGGCCAGACCGCAAGGAGCAATGCAATGAGCGATTTTTCCGGGATGGAAGACCTTCTGCAGGATTTCCTCGTCGAAGCGGGGGATCTGCTGTCCGGCGTGGATAACAAGCTGGTGGATCTCGAACGGGCGCCCGACGACAAGGGACTCCTGAACGACATCTTCCGCGGCTTCCACACCATCAAGGGCGGTGCTGGCTTTCTCAACGCGGCCGAGCTGGTCACCCTGTGCCACCTTACCGAGAACCTCTTCGATCTCCTGCGCAACGGCGAACTCGTCGTGACGCCCGAGATCATGGACGTGATCCTGTCGTCCACCGGCTCGGTGCGCGACATGTTCGGCTATCTCGAGCAGGGCGTGCAGCCACCGGCTGCCGATCCGCACCTGATCGAGGATCTGCGCCGCGCCATTGCTGGCGAGCTGAGCCAGTCGTCATCGTCTGCTCCGGCGCCCGCTCCTGCGGCTGCTCCGGTGCTGTCCGGGGATGGCCTCGACTGGAACGAACTGCTCGAAGCCGTCACTGGCGCCCCGGCGAGCGCGCCGGCTCCAGCGCCCGTGCTGCAGGCCGTACCTGCACCGGCACCCGCTCCCGCTCCCGCACCCGCGCCGGTGGTCATGCATCAGAGCGACGCCGAACTCGCCAGCAAGTCGCCAGAGGAAGTCATCAAGGCCGCCGTCGGCCGCCGTGCCTCCGATCGCCCCGGCGCCAGTGGCCCGGTGGGCCGCCGCGACACCGAGAAAACCCGTGACAACTCGATCCGCGTGGACACCTCGCGTCTCGACCAAGTGCTCAACCTGTCCGGCGAGATCGGCCTCACCAAGAACCGCCTCAACGCCCTGCGCAGCGACATCCTCAACGGCCGCAGCGACACCGAGACCCTGCACGCCCTCGATCTGGCCGTGAGCCAGCTCGACCTGCTGGTGTCCGACCTTCAGAACGCGGTGATGAAGACCCGCATGCAGCCCATCGGCCGGCTGTTCCAGAAATACCCGCGCATCGCCCGCGATCTGGCCCGCAACCTGGGCAAGGACGTGGAGCTGGTGCTCTCCGGCGAAGACACCGAGATCGACAAGACGATGATCGAGGATCTGTCCGATCCGATCATCCACCTCATCCGCAACGCGGTGGACCACGGCGTCGAGGAAACCCAGGAACGCCTCGCCAACGGCAAGCCCGAGAAATCCATCGTCCGCCTCGAAGCCCGCCAGGAAGGCGATCACATCGTGATCCTGGTGGCCGAC
>NZ_CALAYQ010000112.1:0-30725 GCF_937894855.1 uncultured Zoogloea sp. | reverse complement strand
GGCGAGCAGGTTGAGGGCCAGCTGGCGGATGTCGCGGCTGGCGCGCTGCAGGGCCTGCACGTCGGCGGCGCTCTCGATGCCGGCGCGGATCTGGCGCAGGCCGATGCGCTGCAGGGCGAAGAGGTCGCGCTCGGAGATCACGCCCTTGAGCTTGTCCTCGGCATCCACCACCAGGATGTGGCGCACGCCGTGGGTGGCCATCTCGAGGGCGGCGTCGTAGGCGCTGGCGTTGGCGTGGAGGGTGTGGGGCGGGGTGGTCATCACGTCGGCGATGGGCCGGGTGAGATCGAAGCCGGTGAGCACGATGCGCTTGAGGATGTCGCTCTGGGTGAGCACGCCGACGGGCTTCTCGTCTTCGCCGGCCACGGCCAGGCAGCCGACGCCGGCCTCGGCCATCTTCTCGAGCGCGCCGCGGGTGGCCACATCGGGGCTGACGAAGATCGGCGCCTTCTTGACCAGATTGGCGAGCGACGTGGTCATCGTCTGCTGCTCGGCGGCGCGCTGGGAGAACTGGGCCTGGAGCTGCTCCCGCGACTGGCTCATCAGGCTGGCGATGTAGCGGGTGCAGAAGATCTGGAAGCTGGGCGAGAGCTCTTGAAGGCGCAGGAAATCGGCGGCCGGGAGCTGGAAGCAGTAGCTGTCTTCGACGGCGATGTAGCTGTTGGTGGAGCGGCGCTCGGCGGAGATGGCGCCGATCGGGAAGCCTTCGCCGGGGCCCAGGGTGAGGGTGGCGTATTCGGTGACGGCGACGCCGCCCATCTGGCGCGCCTGCACCTTGCCGCGATAGACGATATAGAAGAAGCGCGGCGGGCCGTCTTCGGGCATCAGGATTTCGGATTCCGCCGGGTAGAAGGCGGTGGCCAGCCGTTCACCGAGAAAGCGCAGGGCTTCCGCCTCCATCCGGTCGAAGGGCGCGTGACGGCGCAGGAACTCCAGGTTGGTTCGGATCAGGGTGTCGGCGGCAGTGTTTTCCATAAACTCGGGCGCTGCGTGGGATAAAGCTTATAAATCTACTCCGCCCCTGCCCGGGCGTCATGATCTTGCGCAAAAAAACGCGCCGTTTGCCAGGAGTGAGGGCGGGTGGTGTGACATCTGCCGCAGTTAGAATCGCGGAATCACTTTTTCAGGAATCGCCATGAGCGCCAATCTTCTGCCCGCCGTCGAGATCACCACCGCCCCGACGCCCACCCACGCCGTCATCTGGATGCACGGGCTGGGGGCCGACGGCCATGATTTCGAGCCGGTGGTCGATGAACTCGACATCGACCGCCTGCCGCCGACGCGCTTCGTGTTTCCCCACGCGCCCCAGCGGCCGGTGACGATCAACGGCGGCTACATCATGCGTGCCTGGTACGACATCCTGTCGCAGGATTTCAGCGGCCGGCGCGAGGATGCCGCCGGCGTCATCGAATCGGCCGCGCAGGTCGAGGCGCTGATCGCCCGCGAGATCGCCCGCGGCATTCCCGACAGCCGCATCGTGCTGGCGGGTTTCTCGCAAGGCGGGGCGATCGCGCTGCACACCGCGCTGCGCCACCCCAACCGGCTGGCCGGCGTGCTGGCGCTGTCCACCTATCTGCCGCTCGCCGACACCCTGGCGGGCGAGGCCAGCGAGGCCAACCGAGACGTGCCGATCTTCATGGCCCACGGCGTGGCCGATCCGGTGATCCCCCACGACTTTGCCCGGCGTTCGGCCGACCAGCTCACCGCCGCCGGCTATCCGCTGGCCTGGAAGACCTACCGCATGGAGCACAGCCTGTGCCTGGAGGAAGTGCGCGACATCGAGGACTGGCTGGCCACCGTGCTGGCGGCCTGAGGCTTACGCGGGGCGGCGCTTGAGCAGGTTGTTGCCGATGAACGAGAGCACCGTCTCGCCGCGCTGGTTGACCGCCGTGTAGCGCATGCGGGCGATGCCCCGGTCGGGCTTGGACGACGACGGTCGCACCTCGAGCACCTCGACCACGCTGTGCAGGGTGTCGCCCGGGCGCACCGGCGCCAGCCAGCGCAGCTCGTCGAGGCCCGGCGAGCCGATGCTCGACTGGGCGAAGATGCCGTTCTGGATGAACAGCCGGAAGCACACCGCAATGGTGTGGAAGCCGCTGGCAATGAGCCCGCCGTAGGGCGAATCCGCCGCGGCGTTGGCATCGAGATGGAAGGACTGCGGGTCGTACTGGAAGGCGAAGTCGATGATGGCCGCTTCGGTGAAGGTGAAGCCGCCGCTCACGAAGCGGTCGCCGGCGGTGAGGTCGTCGAGGTAGCGGGTATCCATGGGCTGTCTCCGGTAGTGTGGGCGTTGTAGGCCGGATGGTAACGCGACCGCCCCTCAGCCGGTCGCCAGCAGGTTTTCCTCGCACACTGCCAGCCACGCCTGGGCGGCCCGGGACATGTAGCCGCCGGGCTTCCAGATCACGGCCACGTGCCAGTCGAGCCGGGGTTCGGCGAGGGGGCGGACGGCCAGTTCGGCGCCCAGGTTGAGGCGGGCCAGCAGCGGGGCGGGGATGAGCGTGGTGCCGAGCCCGGCGGCGGCCAGGGCGATGAGGAAATCCCACTGGCCGCTCTGGGCTGCGATGCGGGCTTCGAAGCCCGACGCGGCGGTGACCTCCCGCACCCGCCGGGTGAGCGAGAAATCGTCGCCGGGCAGGAGCAGCGGGGTGTCGCGCAGGGCCTCCAGGGGCACCTGGGCGTGATGCGTCCAGCTCGCCTGCAGCGGCCCCACCACATGGAGCGGGTAGTGGCCGACGCTGCGGGAGGCGAGCCCGAGGCCCGGCTCGGTGGGCAGCAGGGTGGCGCCCACCTCCAGCTCGCCGGCCGTCACCTGCTGCTCGATCAACTGCCCGCCCAGCTCCCGCAGGTGCAGGGCGAGGGCCGGATAGCGGGCCCGGAAGGCCTTCACCGCCGGGGCAAAGAGCAGGTTCACCATCGGCGGAATGCCCACCGTCAGCTCGCCGCGGGTCAGGTCGGCCAGATCGGCCACCTCGCGGGTGAGGTTGTGCATCACCCCCAGGGCTTCCTGCCCGCGCTCCAGCACCACCCGGCCCACGTCGGTGAGGTGGAGCTGGCGGCCGTCGCGGATCAGCAGCGGCTGGCCGATCTCGTCCTCCAGCTGGCGGATCATTTTGCTCACCGTGGATTGGGTGACATTGAGGCGCTCGGCGGCGGCGGTGAAGCTCTGCTGGCGGACGGTTTCGACGAAGTAGCGGAGGGCGCGCAGGTCCATTCTGGTCATGAAAAAAACGACTCAATGGCAGGATTTTAAGTCATAACATGACTGGCGATGCGCCCCTATACTCCGCCGCGATCCCGTCCGAACGAGGCGGGGCCCCCCGAAAATCGAGGACCGGAGAAAACAGCAATGCCCATGGATCGTATTCGCCTTGCCCGCCTGCGGGATCGCATCATGTCGCCGGAGGCCGCCGCCGCGCTGTTTGCCGACGGGATGACCGTCGGGATGAGCGGCTTCACCCGCGCCGGCGACTGCAAGGCGGTGCCCTTTGCGCTGGCCGAGCGGGCCGCCAACGAGCACCTGCAGATCACCCTGATGACCGGCGCGTCCCTGGGCAACGACATCGACAAGGTGCTGACCGACGCCAACGTGATCAGCCGCCGCATCCCCTTCCAGTCCGACCCGACCCTGCGCCGCAAGATCAACGCCGGCGAGGTGATGTTCATCGACCAGCACTTGTCTGAAACCGTCGAGCAGCTGCGCTCCGGCCAGATCGCGCCGGTGGACATCGCGGTGGTCGAGGCGACCGCGATCACCGAGAACGGCGGCATCGTGCCGACCACCTCGGTGGGCAACTCGGCGAGCTTTGCGGTGCTTGCCAAGAAGATCATCGTCGAGATCAACCTGACCATGCCCCACGGCCTCGAGGGCCTGCACGACATCTACATCCCCACCTACCGCCCGCACCGCCTGCCGATTCCGCTGATCTCGCCGGAGCAGCGCATCGGCCTGCCGTTCATCCCCGTTGACCCGGAGAAGATCGTCGCCATCGTCATCACCGAGAAGGCCGACAGCCCGTCCAACGTGCTGCCGCCGGACGACGACACCAAGGCCATCGCCGGGCACCTGAACGATTTCCTGGCCCACGAGGTCAAGGCCGGCCGCCTGTCGCCCAGCCTCCAGCCCCTGCAGGCCGGCATTGGCACCATCGCCAACGCGGTGCTCCACGGCATGCTGGATTCGCCCTTCCGCGACCTGAAGATGTATTCCGAGGTGCTGCAGGATTCCACCGTCGAGCTGCTCGACGACGGCCGTCTCTCCTTTGCGTCGGCTTCGTCGATCACCCTGTCGAAGCACACCTACGAGCGCGTGCTGGGCAACATCGAGCACTACAAGTCGCGCCTGGTGCTGCGCCCGCAGGAGATCAGCAACCACCCGGAGGTGATCCGCCGGCTCGGCCTCATCACCATCAACACCGCGCTGGAGTGCGACATCTACGGCAACGTGAACTCCACCCACGTGGGCGGCACCCACATGATGAACGGCATCGGCGGTTCGGGCGACTTCGCCCGCAACGCCCACCTGTCGGTGTTCGTCACCAAGTCCATCGCCAAGGGCGGGGCGATCTCCAGCATCGTGCCGATGGTGCCCCACGTGGATCACACCGAGCACGACACCGACATCATCGTCACCGAGCACGGCCTGGCCGACCTGCGTGGCCTCGCCCCCCGCGAGCGCGCCCACCAGATCATCGACCACTGCACCGATCCGCTCTACCGGGACATGCTGCGGGATTACTACCAGCGCGCCTGCCGCCGCGGCGGCCACACCCCGCAGTTGCTGCGCGAGGCCTTTGCCTGGCACCTGCGCGCCGAAGAGAATGGCTCGATGCTCGAAAGCAAACCCGAAGCCATCTGCGAACCGGCCTAAGCCCCAAGACCGGCCAAGCCGGCGACCCTCAACCCCAACCAGACCTGCCGGTGCGTGCGCAGGCCGCGCGCCGGCGGCTCCCCTTCGAAAGTGCCCTTCGATCCGGAGTCGTGCCTTACTGCCTGCGTCTCCCTGAAAGCCACCCGCGTTCCGCTACTCCTCCCGGCGGAACGCGGTGCTGGTTTGCGTTCTTCCTTCCGCAGCACCCTTGATCTGATCCCGACTCCCGGGACGCAGGCCTGAGCTTTGGCCGCAAGCTGATCCGCTCGTCGTTCCGGGCTTGCCCCTCTGCGCGCCCACTTCAAAGCTCGTGCCGCAAGGCCTCGAGCCGCGACCCCAAGGCAAACTGCGTTGCCCGCAAGGCTTGGCGCTTTGCATCTTCAAGTTATCTGCCTTGCGCGCAAAGCCTGTTGCCTTGGCCGTAAGGCTTTCTGCTCGACGCCCAAGGCCCGCAGCGTTGCTATCGAGGCTTTTTGCTTTGGTCGCAAGGCTTTGAAGCTCGCCCCCCAAAGCAAAAAGCCTTGCGGGCAAGGCTTTTTGCAATGACGGCAGTGTCGGACTGAAGTCCGACCTACAAAACAACTGCGGGTTTGCAGGGCGAAGCCCCGCCGATCACCCCACGGCTGGCTGCTCAGCCGGCGATGCGCACCTCGGCGGGGCCGCTGTGGATGCGGCCGATCACTGCCGCGTCGCCAAAGCCGCCGGCGCGGAAGGTTTCCAGCACGGTGTCGGCGCTGGCGGCGTCGCAGGCCACCAGCAGGCCGCCGCTGGTCTGGGCGTCGGCCAGCACGCTGCGCTGCCATTCGGCCACGCCCTCGTCAAAGCGCACCGCGTCGCCGCAGCTGGCCAGATTGCGGGCGATGGCGCCGGGGCCGATGCCCTGTTTCGCAAAGGGCACGGCGGCCGGCATCATCGGCACGTCGGCCACCTGCACCGTGGCCCCCAGGCTGGCGCCACGGCACACCTCCAACAGATGGCCGAGCAGGCCAAAGCCGGTGACGTCGGTGAGCGCGTGCACGCCGGGCAGCTTGGCAAGCGCCGGACCGACGGTGTTGAGCTTGGTGGTGGTGGCGATCATCTGGGCGTAGCCGTCGGCATCCAGCACGCCCTTCTTCATGGCCGAGCCGAGGATGCCCACGCCCAGCGGCTTGCCGAGGATCAGCACGTCGCCGTCTTTCGCGTCGCGGTTGCGCTTGATCACATCCGGGTGGGCGATGCCCAGGGCCACGAGGCCGTAGATGGGCTCGGGCGAATCGATGCTGTGGCCGCCCGCCACCGGGATGCCGGCCTGGGCGCACACGCTGGCGCCGCCTTCGAGGATGCGGCCGATGGCTTCCAGCGGCAGTTTGTTCACCGGCATGCCCACGATGGCCAGCGCCATGATCGGCGTGCCGCCCATGGCGTAAACGTCGGACAGGGCGTTGGTGGCGGCGATGCGGCCGAAGTCGAAGGGATCGTCGACGATCGGCATGAAGAAGTCGGTGGTGGCGATCAGCGCCTGCTCGTCGTTGAGGCGCCACACGGCGGCGTCGTCGGCGGTTTCGGTGCCCACCATCAGGTTGGCGAAGGGCTGGGCCGCCGGCATGTGGGTCAGCATCTCCGAGAGCACGGCGGGGGCGATCTTACAGCCGCATCCGCCACCGTGAGACAATTCGGTGAGTCGCAGGGGCGCTTCAGTCATGGCGTTTTTTGGTTCCAGTTGATTCATCAGGTTCATTCTTCTCGTGTCTTCCCAGCCAGATTATCTTTCCGCGAGCCTCGATCGGCTCGACAGCTTCGATTCGATCGTCGATGTACGCTCGCCCGCCGAGTTCGCCGAGGATCATATCCCCGGCGCCATCAACTGTCCGGTGCTCGACGATGAGGAGCGGGCGCGGGTGGGCACGCTGTACAAGCAGGTGTCGCCCTTCGAGGCCCGCAAGCTGGGTGCGGCGCTGGTGTCGCGCAACATCGCCCGCGCCATCGAGACGCATTTTCTCAGCAAGCCGAAGGGCTGGAAACCGCTGATCTACTGCTGGCGCGGCGGCCAGCGCAGCGGGGCGATGACCATCGTGCTCAATCAGGTGGGCTGGGCTGCCCGGCGCCTCGAAGGCGGCTACAAGGTTTTCCGCCAGCGGGTGCTCGACGACCTCGAAACCCTGCCGGCTGACCTGGCCTTCCGGGTGCTGTGCGGGCCCACCGGCAGCGCCAAGACGGCGCTGCTGGGGGCGCTGGCCGATGCGGGCGAGCAGGTGCTGGATCTGGAAGGACTGGCCATCCACCGGGGGTCGGTGCTCGGCGGCGAGGCGAGCACGCCCCAGCCGGGGCAGAAGGCCTTCGAGACGCGCCTGTGGTCGGTGCTGCGCGGGGTCGATCCGGCGCGGCCGGTATGGACCGAATCCGAGAGCCGGCGCATCGGCCGCCTGCACGTGCCCGGCGCGCTCTTTGAATGCCTGCGCAGCGCCGACTGCGTACGCATCGACGCGCCGCTGGCGGCTCGGGTGGACCATCTGCTGGCGCGTTACACCGATCTCATCGCCGATCCGGCGGATTTCTGCAGCAAGCTCGACCGGCTGGTGCCCCAGCACGGCCACGAGCAGGTGGCGGCCTGGAAGGCGCTGGTCGAGGCGAAGGCCTGGCCGCAGCTGGCCGCCGAGCTGGTCACCCGGCATTACGACCCGGCCTATCGCCGCGGCGGCGAGGGGCTGTACCGGCGCCTGGCCGAGGGGCAGACGCTGGCCGTGCCGAGCCTGGATGCCGCCACGCTGGCGGAGGTGGCCCGGGGGCTCGCCGGGCGCTGAGCGCCCTCAGGCGTGTTCCGGTCTTTCGATCTCGGCGGCGGTGTCGGCGATGGCGGCCTTCAGGCCGGCAGCCAGGGTCAGGGCTTCGGGCCGGCCGTAGCGGGCGGCGTGCTCGGTCTGGCGGGCGAGTTCGGCGAGGCGTGAGGCCATGATGTTGGCGGCCGAGCTCTTGAGGGCGTGGGCCACCTCGACGATCCGGCGCAGATCGCCGGCGGCGATGGCTTCGTCCAGCCCGGCCTGCCGTTCGGCAGCGCTGCCGGCAAAGATCCCCAGCAGGCGTGCGACGAACTCGGGCCGCCCCGGATAACGGGCGGCGAGGGCGGCGCGGTCGATCATCGGATCGGGCGCCGGGGCTGGCGGCTTGCCGACGTGGCGGAGGAGGGTCTCCACGAGGATGTCCAGATCGAGGGGTTTGGCGATGTGGGCGACCATGCCGGCCTCAAGGCATCTGGCGCGCTCCTCGGCCAGGGCGTGGGCGGTCTGGCCGATCACCGGCAGGCCCGGCGCCAGCTCGGCGATCCGGCGGGTGGCTTCGTAGCCGTCCATCTCGGGCATCTGGATGTCCATCAGCACCACCTGGAAGGCATCGGCGCCGTGGCTCGCAACCGCATCCACCGCCTGGCGGCCGTTATCCACCATGGTCAGGATGGCGCCTTCGGAGAGCAGCATGTCCTCGAGCACCATCTGGTTGACCTCGTTGTCCTCGGCGGCGAGCACGCGGATGCCGGCGAGGCGTTCGGGCTGCGCGGCGTTGTCGGCGGCGGGCGGCGCGGGCAGGGCCGGGCGCGGGGCGGGGATGTAGGGCACGCGGACCTCGAACACGCTGCCCTGGCCTTCGGTGCTGGTGGCGCTGATGGTGCCGCCCAGAAGATCGACGATGCGCTTGGTGATCGCCAGCCCCAGCCCGGTGCCGCCAAAGCGGCGGGTGGTGGAGCTGTCGGCCTGCTCGAAGGCGTTGAAGAGCTGGGCAAGCTGGGCCTCGGCGATGCCGATGCCGGTGTCGGCGATGCGGAACACCAGGCTGTCGCCATCAAGGGCGGCGCTGAGCGAGACCTCGCCCTTCTCGGTGAACTTGAGGCCGTTGGAGAGCAGGTTGGTGAGGATCTGGCCCAGGCGCAGGGGGTCGGCGAGGCAGCTTTCGGGCAGGTCGGGCGCCCGCACGAGGCGCAGGGCAAGGCCGCGGCTCTCGGCCCGTTCGTCGAAGGCGGTGGTGATGGTCTCGAGCAGGGCCGGCAGGTCCACGGGGACGGCTTCGATGTGGAGCTTGCCGGCTTCGATCTTCGAGAAGTCGAGGATGTCATTGACCACGCCCAGCAGCAGCTTGCCCGAATCGAGGATGTGGGCGAAGGCGCTGCGTTGCTGGGGGTCGGTGCTGTCGCGGTAGCCGATGTGGGCGAAGCCGAGGATGCCGTTGAGCGGGGTGCGGATCTCGTGGCTCATGTTGGCGAGGAACTCGCTCTTCACCCGGGCCAGCCGCTCGGCGGCGAGGCGGGCCTGCTCGCGTTCTTCTTCGAGGGCGCGCCGTTCGGTCGCGTCCATGAAGCTGACCACCGCGCCGACGATGCGGCCGTCGCGGACCATCGGGTGGGTGGAGTAGATCACCGGCACCGGGTGGCCGTCGGTGTGCCAGTAGACCTCGTCGGTGATGGTCATTCCCTCGCCGTGCTGGAGGGTCTGGTTGGTGGGGCAGTCGCAGGTGGAGGGGCTGCCGTCCGGGTGGCTGTGGTGAATCAGCGCGTGGATGTGGGTGCCGATGACGGCTTCCTGGTCGAGCCCGAGCATCCGGCAGGCCGACGGGTTGATGAAGGTGACGCGGCCGTGGTTGTCGACGCCATACACGCCGTCGGCGGTGGATTCGAGGATCAGCCGCAGATTGGCTTCGGAGCTGGAGAGCTGCGCGGCGCGTTCGGCAACCAGCCTTTCGAGGTGCTGCTGATGCTGCTGGAGCTCGTCTTCCAGCGCCCGGCGGCCGGTGACGTCGCGGCATACGCCGAAGACCCGGTCGATCCGGCCGTCGTCGTCGAACACCGCGCTGGCCCAGTCGGCCACCCAGATGTAACTGCCGTCACGCTTGCGCAGGCGGTATTCGACGGCGTAGTCAGGGGTGTCGGGGGTGAGGCCGGCGAGGGCGTTGGCGATGCCTTCCTGATCTTCGGGGTGGACCAGGGCGAGGTAGTGCTGGCCCGTGCCTTCGGTATCGAGGCCCCAGGCGCGGGGGACGTCGCCGCTGCGATGCACGCGGTCGGTGGATGGCACGTATTCGTAGGCGCCCATGTTGGCGGCGTGGAGCGCCAGCCGCATGCGCTTCTCGCCGGCTTCCTGGGCGGCTGCCGAGAGGGCGCTGGCGATGCCGATGGCGGCGGTGTGGGTGGCCACGTCCACGATCTTTTCGGCCGCAGCGACGTCGATGCCGACGTCGGTGTTGAGGACGGCGAAGGTGCCCAGCAGACGCCCGTCGGCGTCGAGGATCGGGGTGGACCAGATGGCCTGGAGCCCGGCGTCGAGGGCCGCCGCGTGGAGCGCCGACCAGCGCGCATCGGTGCGGATGTCGTCGAGGAGCACGGCGTCGTGGAGGAAGCTGGCGCTGGTGCCGGCGTTCCGGTTGAGGCCGATCGGCAGGCCATCCACGGCACGGTTGAAGGTGTCGGGCAGGCTGGGGGCGGCGCCGTGGCGCAGGGTGCCGGTGCTGGCGTCGAAGAGCAGGACGGTGCAGCGCAGGCCGCCGGCCTGGGCTTCGACGCCGCGCACCAGTTCGTCGAGCACGCGGGGCAGCGGGGCGCCGCTGGCGATCATCTCGAGGACATGGTTCTGGGCCGCCTGCAGGCCCGTGGCCCGCCGGCTTTCGGCCACGTCGTGGGCCACGCAGAGGTAGCCGGACGCGCCGTTGCGGCCGCTGGCGAGGGGGGTGACGATCTGGGAAACCTGGATCGGGCTGCCGTTCTTGAGGCGGTAGGATCGTTCGGTGCGTCCGGCGCGGGCCTGGCGGGCCAGGGGGGCTTCCGCCGGCGAGGTGTCGGGGTCGGCGGGGGGCGGGTCGGACTGGAGTTCGTCGAGGCGGCACTTGCCGACGACTTCATGGGCCGGGTAGCCGAGGAGGTTCTCTGCGCCCTGGTTGAACAGGGTGATCAGGCCCCGGTGGTCGGTGGCGATGATCGCCACCTCCGAGGCCGCGTCGAGCACCCCACCCAGCAGCCGGTTGGTGCTCGCCAGCCGGCGGTAGAACAGGCTGACCGACAGCAGGGCGAGGGCGACCAGCACCGCCGCAGCAAGGGCGCGCCATTGCCAGGCTTCCAGCACGCTGGCCCGGGAGATGCCGACGACCACGTAGAGGGGAAAGTGCTCCAGGCGCTGGAAGCTCACGATGCGCTGCACGCCGTCGTACTGGCCGGTGCTCTGCACCGAGCCCGAGACGGCGCCGGCTGCGATCTGCCGGTGGGCCGGGTGGTCGGGGTCGATCTTGTTGATGATGCCGGGGCTGTAGGGGTGGCTGGCGACGATCTTGCTGGAATCCACGCGCCGGACGGCGGCCGCGCCTTCGGGGCCGAGCTGGGCGTCGGCCAGCAGGCGCTCGAAGTAGGCGAGGTCGAGGGGCGTGCTGACCACGCCGAGAAAGCGCCCCTGGGCGTCGCGGATGCCCCGCAGCAGCACGATGGCGTTGCGGTTGGTGGTGCGCGAGACGACCACATCCGAGATGACCAGCCCGCTCGCCGGGTTGTCGCGGGCAGCCTGGAAATGGGCGCGGTCGGCCACGTTCACCTGCCGGTTGGCGGCGGCGCTGTCGGTGGTGAGGATCTGCTCGCCGGCGGCGTTGAAGATGCGCACGCTGTTGAGCTGGGGAATGCGCGAGAGGTACAGGCGCAGGCGGCGCGATTCTTCGCGCCAGGCAGCGTCGAGGGCGGCGCGGTCGGCCATGTGGGGCGCGACGATGGCTGCCGTCTCGGCCAGCAGCATGTCGGCGGTGTTGAGGGTGGTGTCGAGGGCAAAGGCGTTGACCCGGGCGATGGCGCTCGAGGTGGTCTCAGCCTTGGTGATCGTGTCGTGATAGCTGGACCACGACAGGTAGGCGAGGACCAGTGCGGTGGTCAGCAGGGCGGCAAGCTGTCCCCAGTACGCCAGCCTCAGGGGGCGCTTCTCGATCTGACTGAAATCTCCCACCACGCCCTCTCTTCCATCCGGGTTTCCGGTGGATCACGGAATCTGCACAAAAACGTGCTGGCGGGGATTGCTCTCCGCCAGCTGCCCTGTATCGCTTATCGGCGGTCGGGGCGAAAGCTTGACGCGCCGGTGCCGTGCGGGCTTACAGCACCTCGGCGGCGTGGTCGGCCAGCCGCGAGCGCTCGCCCCGCTGCAGGGTGATGTGGCCGGAGTGGGGCCAGCCCTTGAAGCGGTCCACCACGTAGGTGAGGCCCGACGAGCCCTCGGTGAGGTAGGGCGTGTCGATCTGCGCGATGTTGCCCAGGCACACCACCTTGGTGCCGGGGCCGGCGCGGGTGATGAGGGTCTTCATCTGCTTGGGGGTCAGGTTCTGGGCCTCGTCGATGATGAGGAACTTGTTGATGAAGGTGCGCCCGCGCATGAAGTTGAGGGACTTGATCTTGATGCGGCTGCGGATCAGGTCCCGCGTGGCGGCGCGGCCCCACTCGCCGCCCTCGCCGGTGGTGCCGTTGAGCACGTCGAGGTTGTCTTCCAGCGCGCCCATCCACGGGGCCATCTTTTCTTCCTCGGTGCCGGGCAGGAAGCCGATGTCCTCGCCCACCGGCACGGTGACGCGGGTCATGATGATCTCGGAGTAGCGCTTGGTCTCGAGCACCTGGGTGAGGCTGGCGGCCAGCGTGAGCAGCGTCTTGCCGGTGCCGGCCTGACCGAGGAGGGTGACGAAGTCGATCTCCGGGTTCATCAGCAGGTTGAGGGCGAAATTCTGCTCGCGGTTGCGGGCGGTGATGCCCCACACGTTGTTCTTCTGGTGGGAGTAATCCACCAGCGTCTCGAGGGTGACGGCCCGCCCGGCTTTCTCCTTGACCCACGCCTGCAGGGGCTGCTCGCCTTCCTGGTAGACGAACTCGTTGATCAGCAGGTCGGCGGTGTCGGGGCCCTTGAGCTTGTAGTAGGTGTGGCTGTCCTGCTTCCAGGATTCGATGTCCTTGCCGTTGGTTTCCCAGAAGGCGGCGTCGATCTCCTTGGTACCGGTGTAGAGCAGGTCGGTGTCTTCCAGCACCTTGTCGTTGAAGTAATCCTGCGCGGCCAGGCCCAGGGCGCGGGCCTTGATGCGCATGTTGATGTCCTTCGACACCAGGATCACCGGGCGCTTCTTGTCGAACTTCTCGTAGAGGTACATCACCACCGCGAGGATCTGGTTGTCGCCCTTGGCGGTGGGCAGCGCGGCGGGCAGCTTGATGTCGATGGCCTCGGTCTGGAGGAACAGCCGGCCGCTGGCGAGCTCGGACGACGGGCCGAAGAGGCTGATCCCGGACTCGATGCCTTCCGGGCACGAGCCGACGATCTCGTCGAGGGATCGGCTGGCCTGGCGGGCGTTGCGGGCGACTTCCGACATGCCCTTCTTGTTGGAGTCGAGTTCTTCCAGCGTCATCATCGGCACGAAGATGTCGTGCTCTTCGAAGCGGTAGAGGCTGGTGGGGTCGTGCATCAGCACATTGGTGTCGAGGACGAACAGCTTGGTGGCGGGGGCTTTGGACTTCGCGGGGCGTCGGGTGGCCATGGTGGTCTCGTCTTCCGGGGCTGTCTGTCGGGGGCGGGGGGCTTAAAGGGTCTTCACGTAGTCCAGCACTTCCTGGGCGTGGCCGGGCACCTTCACGCCGCGCCATTCGCGCCGCAGCACGCCATCGGCGTCGATCACGAAGGTGCTGCGCTCGATCCCGCGCACCTGCTTGCCGTACATGTTCTTCATCTTCATCACGCCATACAGCGTGCAGGCGGTCTCGTCCGGGTCGGAAACCAGCGCGAAGGGCAGCGCCTGCTTGGCGCGGAAGTTGTCGTGGGATTTGATGCTGTCGCGGGAGATGCCCAGCACGACCGCGCCAGCAGCGACGAACTCGTCGTGCAGGTCGCGAAAGTTCTGGCTTTCGGTGGTGCAGCCGGGGGTGCTGTCCTTCGGGTAGAAGTAGAGCACCACTTTGCTGCCCTTGAGGGACGACAGGCTGAAGTCGGGGTTGCCGGTGGCGGGAAGGCTGAAGTCGGGCGCTGCCTGGTCGAGCATGATGTCTCCGGATTCGGTTGGGTGCGCCGCCAGCCTAATCCGAAACGCGCCGGGCTGACAATCGGCCCGGCGTGAAGATTGCCCGTCAGGCCGGGTCGAAGAGCAGCGCCGCGGCCACGTTGCGGTGCTCGGCCACCAGGATGTTGTAGGTCCGGCAGGCCGAGCCCAGGTCCATCACCTCCAGCCCGATGCGGGCGTCGATGAGGGCCTTCATCAGCTTGGGGGCCGGAAAGCGCTGGCGCATGCCGGTGCCGAGGATCACGATCTCGCAGCCCAGCCCGGCCAGGTGGGCGAAGGCGGCTTCGTCGAGGGTCTCGAAGCTGCCGGGGTGCCAGTTGGTGTCGAGGCGTTCGGGCATGACGATGAGGTTCGATTCGTGGCGCTCGGGCCCGATCATCACGTGGCGCGCGTCGTAACGGGCGATGGTGTAGTACTGGTCGCTCTTGTCGAGGTGGAGTTTCATGATTTTTATGGGTCCAGGGACGGGGGCTGATTTGCCCGGTCAGGGTGGCTTGGGTAACATTATAGCTTTGCGTCGTTCCGCACTCCCGTGCCGACCACGCGTGGAACAATGAGTCGCCAAGCCAAATTGCGTGTCGCCACCGAGCCCGCGCCCACTCTCCAGGAAACGGAAACCGCCGTGCAACCAATCCGCAAGTCCGACAAACTCGCCAACGTCTGCTACGACATCCGCGGCCCCGTGCTGCAGAAGGCGAAGAAGATGGAGGACGAGGGTCACAAGATCATCAAGCTGAACATCGGCAATCTGGCCGCCTTCGGCTTTGATTCGCCGGAAGAAATCCAGCTCGACATGATCCGCAACCTGCCCAACGCGGCCGGCTACTCGGATTCGAAGGGGATCTTCGCGGCCCGCAAGGCGATCATGCATTACACCCAGCAGAAGCACATCAAGGGTGTGACGCTGGAAGACATCTACGTGGGCAACGGCGTGTCCGAACTCATCGTGATGGCGATGAACGCGCTGCTCAACACCGGCGACGAAGTGCTGGTGCCGGCCCCCGACTACCCCCTGTGGACCGCCGCCGTGAGCCTCTCCGGCGGCACCCCGCGCCACTACATCTGCGACGAGGCCAACGACTGGCAGCCTGATCTGGACGACATCCGCGCCAAGATCACCCCGCACACCCGCGCCATCGTCATCATCAACCCGAACAACCCGACCGGCGCCGTCTATCCCGACGAAACCCTCAAGGCCATCGTCGCGATCGCCCGCGAGCACGGCCTGATCATCTACGCCGACGAGGTCTACGACAAGGTGCTGTACGAGGGCATCTCGCACACCTCCATCGCCTCGCTGTCCGAAGATGTCCTCACCGTCACCTTCAACGGCCTGTCCAAGAACTACCGTTCCTGTGGCTACCGCGCCGGCTGGATGGTGGTGTCCGGCGACAAGCGTCCTGCGGCCGACTACATCGAAGGCCTCAACATGCTGGCCTCGATGCGCCTGTGCGCCAACGTGCCCGGCCAGTACGCGATCCAGACGGCCCTCGGCGGCTACCAGAGCATCGACGACCTCGTCGCCCCCGGCGGCCGCATGCGTCGCCAGCGCGATCTCGCCCACGAGCTGATCACCGCGATCCCCGGCGTCACCTGCGTCAAGCCCAAGGCCACGCTGTACATGTTCCCGAAGCTCGACCCGAAGATGTACCCCATCGAGGACGACCAGCAGTTCATCGCCGAGCTGCTCGAGGCCGAGCGCGTGCTGCTGGTGCAGGGCACCGGCTTCAACTGGCCGAGCCCCGACCACTTCCGGCTGGTCTTCCTCCCCCACGAGGACGACCTGCGTGACGCCATCGGCCGCATCGCCCGTTTCCTGGCGAGCTACCGCAAGCGGCACGGCACCTGACATCCCGGCCGGCTGCAGTCTGCGCCGGCCGTTTTTTCATCCTTCACCCTAACTTTTCACTCCACCAGAACCATGAAACCCATCAATGTTGGCCTCCTGGGCATCGGCACCGTCGGCGGTGGCACCTTCACCGTCCTCAAGCGCAACGAAGAAGAAATCACACGCCGCGCCGGCCGGCCGATCCGCATCACCACCGTGGCCGACAAGAACCTGGAGCTGGCGAAGAAGGTTGCCGGTGACGGTGTCAAGCTGACCGACGACGCCTTCTCGGTCGTCACCGATCCCGAGATCGACATCGTCGTCGAGCTCATCGGCGGCTACGGCATCGCCAAGGAACTCGTACTGAAGGCCATCGAGAACGGCAAGCACGTGGTCACCGCCAACAAGGCGCTGCTCGCCGTGCATGGCAACGAGATCTTCGCCGCCGCCCAGAAGAAGGGCGTGATGGTGGCCTTTGAAGCCGCCGTCGCCGGTGGCATCCCGATCATCAAGGCGCTGCGCGAAGGCCTCTCCGCCAACCGCATCCAGTGGCTCGCCGGCATCATCAACGGCACCACCAACTTCATCCTGTCCGAGATGCGCGACAAGGGCCTGTCGTTTGCCGAAGTGCTGGCCGAAGCCCAGCGCCTGGGTTACGCCGAAGCCGACCCGACCTTCGACATCGAAGGCATCGACGCTGCCCACAAGGCCACCCTGATGGCCTCCATCGCCTTCGGCGTGCCGGTGCAGTTCGACAAGGCCTACGTGGAAGGCATCAGCAAGCTCGACGGCGTGGACATCAAGTACGCCGAGCAACTGGGCTACCGCATCAAGCTGCTGGGCATCGCCCGCCGCCGGGATTCCGGCATCGAGCTGCGCGTGCATCCCACGCTGATCCCCGAAAAGCGCCTGATCGCCAACGTCGAAGGCGCGATGAACGCCGTGCTGGTGCAGGGCGACGCCGTGGGCGCCACGCTGTACTACGGCAAGGGCGCCGGCGCCGAGCCGACCGCCTCTGCCGTCATCGCCGATCTGGTGGATGTCACCCGCCTGCACACCGCCGACCCCGAGCACCGCGTGCCGCACCTGGCCTTTCAGCCCGATCAGATCACCGAGCTGCCGGTGCTGCCGATCGACGAGGTGGAAACCAGCTACTACCTGCGCCTGCGCGTGCTCGACAAGCCGGGCGTGCTGGCCGACATCACCCGCATTCTGGCCGACCAGTCGATCTCCATCGACGCCATGCTGCAGCGCGAGCCGGAAGAGGGCGAATCCCAGACCGACATCATCATCCTGACCCACCTGACCATCGAGAAGAACATGGTCGCGGCGATCGCCAAGATCGAGGGCCTGGATTCGGTGACCGGCAAGGTGACCCGCCTGCGCCTCGAGAACCTGTAATCCGTCCGGATTCCCGGTTCCAGCAAGAAGACGCCTTCGGGCGTAGTGCCGTTCATGTAGCGCTGAACGGCATTACGCCCGAAGTCGCGTTTACAGTTTCGGCCTGTCAGGCCACTCGCCTTCCCGGGCGCTGGCCGATCACGCCGTCCACCGGTGAGCTCGGGCTGCCCTGGTATTCGCGCCGGGGCATGCGGCCGGCAAGAAACGCGTGGCGGCCGGCGCTGACCCCTTGCCGCATCGCCAGCGCCATGCGCACCGGGTCGCCGGCGGCGGCGATGGCGGTGTTCATCAGCACGCCGTCGCAGCCCAGCTCCATCGCGATGGCGGCGTCCGACGCGGTGCCCACGCCCGCATCCACGATCACCGGCACGCGGGATTCGTCGATGATGATGCGCAGGTTCCACGGGTTGAGGATGCCCATGCCGGAGCCGATGAGGCTCGCCAGCGGCATGATCGCCACGCAGCCGATGGCTTCGAGCATCCGCGCCTGCACCGGATCGTCGGAGCAATACACCATCACCCGGAAGCCATCGCGCACCAGGGTTTCGGCCGCGCGCAGGGTTTCGGGCATGTTGGGGAAGAGCGTCTCGGGGCTGCCCAGCACTTCCAGCTTGACGAGATCGTGGCCGTCGAGCAGTTCGCGGGCGAGGCGCAGGGTGCGCACGGCGTCCTCGGCGGTGTAGCAGCCGGCGCTGTTGGGGAGCAGGGTGTGGCGCTTCGGGTCGAGGGCGTCGAGCAGGCTCGGCGCGGACGGGTCCTGGCCGATGTTCACCCGGCGGATCGCCACGGTGACGATCTCCGCCCCGCTGGCGTCGATGGCGTCGCGGGTCTGGGCGAAATCCCGGTACTTGCCGGTGCCCACCAGCAGGCGCGAGCCGAAGACCTGGCCGCCAAGCACGAAGGGCGTATCCAGCGGCCCGGCGGTGGTGCTGAAGTTTGGTTCCATGTTTCCCATGACTAGCCTCCTCCCACGGCCACGACGATCTCGACCCGGTCCTGGCCTGAGAGCCCGGTCTCGGCGTAGCGCCCCTTGGGGACGATCTGCCCGTTCACTTCCACTGCGATCCGCTTGCCGGTGTAGCCGAGCGAATCCACCAGATCGGTCACTTTCCAGCCGGATGGCACGTCGGCCGCTCGCCCATTTACGCAGATGACCGTGTTCATCGCGCCTCCTGCACGCCGGGGGCGAGCTCATCTGCCCGATAGGACGAGCGCACCAGCGGCCCGGCGGCCACTTCGGAAAAACCCATCCCGAGGGCGACGCGCCGCCATTCGTCGAAGGACTCCGGCGTCACGTAGCGATCCACCGGCAGGTGGGAGGGTGACGGCCGCAGGTACTGGCCGAGGGTGAGGATGTCGCAGCCGTGGGCGCGCAGATCGCGCAGGGTGGCGAGGATCTCCTCGTCCGTCTCGCCCAGGCCCAGCATCAGGCCAGACTTGGTGGGTACCGTCGGCAGCAGGCGCTTGACCTGCGCGATGAGGGAAAGCGAGCCCTGGTAATCGGCGCCGGGGCGCACGGCCCGGTAGAGGCGTTCGACCGTCTCGATGTTGTGGTTGAAGACATCCGGCGGCGTGGTGGCCAGGTGGTCAAGGGCGAGCGCCTCGCGGCCGCGGAAATCCGGCGTCAGCACCTCGACGCGGATACCCGGCACAGCGCCGCGCACCGCGTCGATGCAGGCCGCGAAGTGGGCGCCGCCGCCGTCGCGCAGGTCGTCGCGGTCCACCGAGGTGATGACCACATAGCGCAGGCGCATCTCACGCACGGCGTCGGCCAGGCGGCGCGGCTCGTCCGCATCCAGCGCGGCCGGGCGGCCGTGGGCCACGTCGCAGTAGGGGCAGCGCCGGGTGCAGATGCCGCCCATGATCATGAAGGTGGCGGTGCCGCGGGTGAAGCACTCGCCGATGTTGGGGCAGTCGGCTTCTTCGCAGACGGTGTGCAGGGTGTGGCTGCGCAGGCGCTCGCGCAGGGCACTGACCACCGCCGTGCCCGGATCGCGGGCGCGCAGCCAGGGTGGCTTGGGCGGGGATGCGCGGGCGCTGTCGACCTTGACCGGGATGCGGGCGAGCTTGTCGGCGCCGCGCAGACCGGCGTGCCCGTCGATGGCTTGGGTCATGGAGTCTCTCCGATGGGCGCGGGGCCGGAGGGCCCCGCGCGGGTTGGGACGATCAGCCGACGAAGCGGGCGATGGCCCGGTTCACCTCGTTGGCGGCCTCCATCTGCACCATGTGGCCGCGGTTGGGCAGCACTTCCACCTGGTAGCGGCCGGACAGCGCGTTGGCGTGGGCGACCGGGATGATGCGGTCTTCCTCACCCCACACCAGCAGCACCGGCTTGGCGATCTCCGGCAGCGCGTCGGCCAGCACCACTGCCTGCTGGCCGCCGGCGAAGAGCTTGCCGGAGAGGGTGGTGAGCGCGCTGCCGACGCCTTCGAGGCGCTTGTACTTGAGCAGGTCATCCACCAGCTGGCGGGTGACCAGCCCGCTGTCGGCGAAGAGATCGGCCAGCACCGGCTTCAGCGCGTTGCGGCTGCCGGCGGCGACGAAGCCGTCGATGTAGCCGCTGTTGATCTCGCTGCCGAGGCCCGCCGAGCACACCAGCGAGAGCGAACGAACCCGCTCCGGGTGGCGCCGGGCGACCATCAGCGACACCGCGCCGCCCATGGAGTGGCCGACCAGGTGGGCGGCATCCACGCCCACCGCATCCAGGAAGGCCGCCACGGTGTCGGCAAGGCTCTCCAGCGTGCCTTCGCCCACGTCCTTGGTGGATTCGCCGTGGCCCGGCAGGTCGAGCGCGTACACCTCCCGGTCGGCGGCCAGCGCCTCATGGTTGAACAGCCAGTTGTTGAGGTCGCCGCCGAAGCCGTGGATCAGCAGCATCGGCTCGCCGCCTTCGCCGCGCTTGAGGTAGCGCAGGCGGTGGCCATTCACGTCGATCTTCTGGGGCGTCGGGCCCTGGTCCTCTGCTTCGCCGTCGGCGGGTTTGAAGTTGGACAGGTAGTCGGCCACGTAGGCGTCGATGTCGGCATCCGACACGCTCGCGTCGGCGATCACACCCAGCAGGCCGCCCACCGGCAGCACGTCTTCCTCGTTGGCGAGGGTGCGGCGCAGCACGCCGCTCTCGGCCGCCTCGACGGCGCCGGCGATCTTCTCGCTCTCGACCTCGACGATCTCCTGGCCCTTCTCGATGGCATCACCCACCTGCTTGAGCCAGCCGTTGACCTTCCCCTCCTGCATGGAAAGGCCCCACTTGGGCATGGTGACGGGATGGATGGCGGACATCAGCGGTACTCCTTGAGGGACTTGGCGGCTGCGACGATCTTGGCAGCGCTGGGGATGTAGAGCTCTTCGAGCGAATCGCTGAAGGGCACGGGAGAGTGGGGGCCGGTGATCTGGCGGATCGGCGCCTTGAGGCTGGCGAAGGCGTTTTCGGCGACGAGGCCGGCGATGTCGGAGGCCATGGAGCAGCGGGGATGGGATTCATCCACCACGATCAGGCGGCCGGTCTTCTCGACGCTTTCGAGGATGGTGTCGGTGTCCAGCGGCGAGGTGGTGCGCGGGTCGATGATCTCGCACTGCACGCCGGCCTTCTGCAGCTCGGCGGCGGCCTCCTGGGCCTTCTGGACCATGCGGCCGATGGCGACGATGGTCACGTCGTTGCCTTCACGCACCACGGCGGCTTCGCCGAAGGGCACGGTGTAGAGCTCTTCCGGCACCTCGCCTTCCATCGTGTACAGCGCCTTGTGCTCCAGGAAGATCACCGGGTCGTTGTCGCGGATCGACTGGATCAGCAGGCCCTTGGCGTCGTAGGGGTTGGACGGCACCACCACCTTCAGGCCCGGGATGTGGGTGAAGATGTTGTAGAGGCACTGGGAGTGCTGGGCCGCGGCGCGGAAGCCGGCGCCGTACATGGCGCGGATGACCACCGGCGTCTCGGCCTTGCCGCCGAACATGTAGCGGAACTTGGCGGCCTGGTTGAAGATCTGGTCGAAGCACACGCCGAGGAAATCCACGAACATCAGCTCGGCCACCGGGCGCATGCCGCAGCAGGCGGCGCCGACCGCCGCGCCCACGTAGCCGGATTCGGAGATCGGGGTGTCGATCACCCGGCCCGGGTGCTTGTGGTAGAGGCCGCGGGTGACGCCCAGCACGCCGCCCCAGGCGTCCTGCTCGCCGGGCGAGCCAGCGCCGCCGGCTACGTCCTCGCCCATGACGATGACGTTCTGGTCGCGGCTCATTTCCTGGTCGAGGGCCTCGTTGATGGCCTGCTGGTAGGTGATTTTTCTTGCCATGATGGGTTTGTCTCCTTTGAATTCCGTTGGGTGGCGGCTCAGTAGCTCACGTACACGTCGGTGAGCAGGTCGGCTTCGCCGGGCTTGGGATCGGACTTGGCCTTGACCACCGAGCCGTCGATGAGGGCCTTCACTTCGGCGTCGATGGCGTCGAGTTCGGCCTGGGTGAGGGCGCCGCTCTGGGTGACGCGGCGGGCGAACTGCATCAGGCAGTCCTTGGTCTCGCGCAGGGCCTGCACTTCGCCCGGGGCGCGGTAGGTCTGCTGGTCGCCCTCGAAGTGGCCGTAGTAGCGCGACAGCTTCACCTCCACCAGCGACGGGCCGCCGCCGCTCCTGGCGCGCTCGATGGCCTCGCCGGCGGCCTCGTACACCGCGAAGAAGTCGAAGCCATCCACGGTCACGCCGGGCATGCCGAAGGCCGAGGCGCGGTCGGCGATGTTTTCGCAGGCCACCGAGAACTTGGACGAGGTGGCCTCGGCGTAGCCGTTGTTCTCGGCCAGGAAGATCACCGGCAGGTTCCACACCGAGGCGAGGTTCATGGCCTCGAAGATCGTGCCCTGGTTGGAGGCACCGTCGCCGAAGAAGCACACGCTCACGAAGGGCTGGCCGCGCAGCTTGGCGGCGAGCGCCGTGCCGCACACCAGCGGGCCGCCGCCGCCAACAATGCCGTTGGCGCCGAGCATGCCCACCGACAGGTCGGCGATGTGCATCGAGCCGCCCTTGCCCTTGCAGGTGCCGGTGGTGCGGCCCCAGATCTCGGCCATCATCCCCACCGGGTCGACGCCCTTGGCGATGCAGTGGCCGTGGCCCCGGTGGGTGCTGGCGATGTGGTCTTCGGCGGTGAGGTTCATGCACACGCCGGTGGCCGACGCCTCCTCGCCGGCGTACAGATGCACGAAGCCCGGGATCTCGCCGGTGGCGAAATCGGTGTGCAGGCGTTCTTCGAACTCACGGATGGTGCGCATGGTGCGATAGGCCTTGAGCAGGTCTTCGCGTTCGAGTTTCTTGGTCACGGTTGTCTCCAGTCGTTGGATGTTTTGAGGGCACCCGGCGGCGGCCCGGTGAGTCCGCCGCCCGGATTCAGGCCGGGGCGATCGTGCGATCGGCGCCCGTTGGCCCCGGCGCGGCGGGCGGGCCGTCGCGCAGGGCGGGTTCTGGTCTGGCAGTCACCACGAGGGCGTCTGCCGCATGGGCGGCGGCCAGCGTGGTCGCCACGTCGAGGGTGATCGGGCCGTCGAGGGCGAGCCGCACGCTCGCCGGGCCGCGGCCGTCGAGCACGATCTCGGGCTCGCCGTCGAGGGCCAGGATGGCGGGCTTGCTGCCGAGCTCGAAGGCAATGCCGGGCTGCATCAGGCCGCTGGCCGCCACGTCCACCGCCTGCACGAGCCCGGGCGAGATCGCCGCGAGGCGGGCCGTGCCGGCGCCCTGACGCACCCAGCGTCCAAACGGCGCGGTGCGGGCGATCGGGCCGCAGGCGGCGGCGATGGCGGAAAGTCCGATCGCGTCGGGCTCGGCGAAGGCCGCAAACACGGCCTCGACGGCATCGGCGGCATATACCGCCCGGGCGCCGATGTGCTCGGCCGGCATCACGCCCACATCCACCAGGGCCATGGATTCGCCGCCGGGGTGCGTGATGCGCAGGCACTTGTTGTGGATGCAGGCGGGCATCACGCGCCCGGTGGCTGCGAGCCCAGCCGCCAGCCCGACGACGGTCGCTTCGCCCAGGGCCGGAAAGGCGTTGTTGGTGCCGGTGGAGAGCGTCGCCAGCGGAATGTCGCCCGACGCCAGCGCCACCGCCCGGTGGGTGCCATCACCGCCGAGCACGACGATCATCGCCACCCCGGCTGCGCGCATCTCGCGCACGGCCCGGACGGTGTCGCGGTCGTCCTCCAGCACCGGCATGTCGATGAAATCCACCCGCGGCCAGCGGGCGTTGCCGCGACGGCGATTGAGCTCGACCGCCTTGCGGAGGCGGACGGCGATGCCGGCCCGGTCGGGCATCATCAGTACGCGGGTCACCCCCGTCGCGCCGAGGGCGCCGAGCAACCGTTCGACACAATTGACCTTGTCGGCGGCGGAATAAACCGAGGCCCCGCTGGTCAATCGCCGGATATCGTGCCCGGACGCAGGATTGGCCACAATGCCAATCACGGGAGGGGCTTCCGATATTTGTCTCACGATGGCTCCGCTATTTGGATTCAGGTCCAATCCATTTAGCAGTTCGCGTGCCAGCAATTGCCCGTATTTTTCATATTGCGGCGCATTAGTGGAAATAGCCAGGGCAATCAGTGTGATTGGCGTTATTGGGCTGGCTATTGCGGCGGCGCAATAAAATGACGTGAGCCATAAGTTGATACAGGCGACCGAAAATAACCAGGAAAATTAGACACCTGTCTCATTTTCTCGGTGGTGTCGCGGCATTGATTTAATTGACGTAACGGAATACGCTTCGCGCTACCAAAGGAAGCAATACATAAAAATCCCTACCTATTAATAAACAAAGGGGAAAAAACAATGATTCGGGGTCATGGAGAGATCGCCCGCCATGTGGCGCGGGTGGTCGATGTGGTGGAGCGCGGCAGCATCGCAAGCCGCCAGCCGGTGCACGACAGGCTGGCACGGTCGTGGGAGCGCTCCCTCAGCAACTATCGTGTCGACCCGGGGCAGGCCAGCCTGCCGCAGGTGGTCACGGCCCGCGAGCTGCGCGAGCACCGGGAGCGGCTCGATACCTTCATGCGCATCGCGCGGGAGGGCGTCGACCGCCTTTACGATTCGCTGCGGCCGGCCAAATACTGCGTGCTGCTCACCGACGCAGCCGGCGTCACCGTCGACCTGCGCACCGTGCCCGAGCTGGAGCGCGAATTCCGCGCCGAAGGCTTTCGCGATGGCACCCGCTGGTCCGAGATGGAAGAGGGCACCTGCGGCGTCGGCACCAGCCTTGTCGATCGCCAGCCGATCCTGGTGCATCGGGACGAGCATTTCCGCTCCCACAACATCGCCTTCACCTGCAGCTCGGCGCCGATCTTCGGTATTGACGACGAGCCGCTGGCGGTGCTCGATGCGTCGGCCCTCAATTCACCGGAGCACCGCGAGAGTCAGGTGCTGGTCTTTCAGATGGTGGTGGAGAAGGCGCGCCTGATCGAGGATGCCTTTGCCTTCCACAGCCTGCGCAGCTATTGGGTGCTCCAGCTCGGTCGCAGCCCCGAGCTGATGCATGTGCATACCGATTACCTGGTCGCCTTCGACGACGGCGGTCGCATCGTGGGCGGTAACCGGCGCGCCCGGCAGGAGCTGCTGCAGCGCCGCGGGCCGGCGCCGGAATACATCGGCGATCTCTTCGAGTGTTCGGCGGCAGATCTGCTCTCTGCGTCCCACGCCCGCCCGGGGCAGGCGATCCCGCTGCGCATCCAGGGTAGTGGCGCGCGCATCTTCGGGCTGCTCCGCGCCCCCGACGCCCGACCCCGCTCCGCGCCGGCGCATCCGGTGGCATCCGGCGGCGAGGCCGTCAGCACTGCCGAGGCGCGGGGCTTCGGCCACCTGGCCACCGACGACCCACGGGTGCGCAACAACGTGCAGCGCGCCCTCAAGGTGGTCAATCGCGACATCCCGGTGATGCTGCTGGGCGAGACGGGCACCGGCAAGGAGGCCTTCGCCAAGGCCATCCACGACGCTAGCGACCGCCACAAACAGCCCTTCGTGGCCCTCAACTGTGCGGCGATCCCGGAAAGCCTGATCGAGAGCGAGCTCTTCGGTTACCGGGACGGCGCCTTCACCGGCGCCCGCAGCAAGGGCGCGCGGGGCAAGATCATCCAGTCCGACGGCGGCACGCTGTTCCTCGACGAGATCGGTGACATGCCGCTGGTGCTGCAGAGCCGTCTGCTGCGGGTGCTGGCCGAGGGCGAGGTGCTGCCGCTGGGCGCCGAGCAGCCGATTCCGGTGCGCCTGCACATCGTCTGCGCCACCCACCAGGATCTGCCGCGGCTGGTGGCCGAAGGGCGTTTCCGGGAGGATCTGTACTACCGGCTCAACGGCGCGGTCTTCCTGCTGCCGCCGCTGCGGGAGCGGGAGGACATCGGCACGGTGATCGACCGGGTGCTGCACGAGGAAGCCCAGGCCATGAGCCGCGAGCTGCGCCTTGCCGACGAAACCCGCGACGCCCTGCTGCGCCACCCGTGGCCGGGCAACATCCGCCAGCTGCGCCATGCGATGCGCTACGCCTGCGCGATCAGCGACGGGCCGCTGCTGATGCCCCAGTCGTTCCCGCCGGATCTCTTCAACGCCGCGCCGTCGACCTTGATGCGGGCGGCGGCCCAGCCGGCACTGCCGCCGCTGGTTGCGGAGACGGAAGCCCCGGCGCCTGCCCTCAAGCCCAAGGATCTGGCGCTGCGCGAACGCATGCTCGAAACCCTGCGCCGTAACCAGTGGCAGGTGACGGTGTCGGCCAGGGAGCTGGGGCTGTCGCGGGCCACCTTCTACCGCAAACTCGCCAAGCTGCAGATCGTCGCGCCCAATCGTCAGGCGTGGTGACGACTTCCAGCGCTAACGAAAAAGGGGCCTCGTGGCCCCTTTTTCTTGTGGCTGACGCTGCGGGCGCTACGGCTGCTGGCGCCCCAGATGCTTGAGATAGGCCACCAGCTCCCAGATCTGGTCTGGCGTGAAGGCGGCGCCCCAGGGAGGCATCACCTCGGCGCCCTGGCGGCCCTTGCTGATGGTTTCGAAGGCCAGCTCGGGCGGAAGGTCGTCGCCGCGGCCCTTGAAGTCCGGCGCCCGTCCGCCGGTGCCCTCGTGGCCGTGGCAGTAGCCGGCGCAGGTCTTGGCAAAGCGACGGCGACCGGCCTCCACGCGGGCCGGGTCATCCAGATCGAAGGGCGCCAGCGTCAGGTGGGTGGCGGCCTTTGGCTGGGTGGCGGCGATCAGTTTGACGTAGGCGGTCAGCTGCTCGATGGCCTCCTCGTCGAGCACCGTGCCCCAGGGCGGCATGGCCTTGTCGCCATGCTTGCCGCGCACGATGCGTTCGTGGATCAGCGTAGGGTCGAGATCGGTACGTCCGGCGAGGCGCGGGCCATAGCTGGCGGCGCTGCTGCCAGGGGCGACGCCGGTGCCGGCTGCGCCGTGGCAGCTCACGCACAGGGCGTCGAAACGATTCTTGCCGGCGGCTACGCGGGCCTTGGCGTCGTCGGCTGGTGGCGCGACCGCGACGGCGGCGGTGGCGATCGACAGGAGGGCAAGCCCGCGCAGCAGCGTCGGGCGGAGACGGATCGAAGTTTTCATTGTTGTGCTCATCCAAAAAAATGGGGTGCGGCGAGGGGAGGTCTCGACGCCGCACCCCGGAACAGCACGGCAGCCGCGTCCGGCGTGGCCGTGCTGCGGAGCCGCTTACTCGAGGGTGAAGGCCATCAGGGCCGCGCCACCGGGCAGATCCTTGATCTGCGGGAAGGCGCCGGCCAGGAAGCCCGGCGCGTGGGAGCCGAGGCCGGTGGGGATCACGATGTACTGCTTGCCCTTGACGGAGTAGCTCACCGGGCCGCCGCGCACGCCGGAGCCGGCGTTGAAGCGCCACAGCTCCTTGCCGTTGTCGGCGTCGTAGGCAAACAGGTGGCCTTCCATGTCGCCGGTGAACACCAGCCCGCCGCCGGTGGTGAGCACGCTGGCGAGCGGGGGCAGCGGGTAGCGGATGCTCCACTTGATCTTGCCGGTGAGCGGGTCGCGGGCATCCAGCCGGCCATCGGGCTTCTTGCCGGAAGGCGGCGGCACCAGCTTGATCTCGTCGATGCCCAGCGACAGGGCCGAGATGGCGGTGAGGTTGGCCGGGTCGTCCTTGCCGGCGACGACCTCGTTGCACACTTCCATCGCGTGGGTGTACCAGAGCCCGGTGCCCGGGTTGTAGGCGCCGTGGTTCCAGCTGCGGGCGCCGAGCAGGTTGGGGCACAGCAGTTCACGCTTGCCCGGCTGGGGGCGGCGCGGCTCGATCAGGGCGCCTGTCTTCGGGTCGATGCCCTTGGCCCAGTTCATGTTCTCGGCAAACTGCCAGACGTTTTCCAGGCTGCCGTCCTGCTTGTCCATCACGAACACGAAACCGCTCTTGTTGAGGTGGACGATCACGTCCTTGCCACCCTTCTTGACCACCAGCGCCTCGTAGGCCGCGTCGAAATCCCAGCTGTCGTGGGGGATCTCCTGGCGGTGCCACTTGAGCTTGCCGGTCTTGGGGTCGATGGCGAGCAGGGTCGAGGTGTACTTGTTGTCGCCCTCGCGGCCCAGGGTGTAGTAATCCGGCGCGGCGTTGGAGGTGCCGATATAGATGGTGTCGGAGGCTTCGTCGTAGGTGCCCGGCATCCACGCCGAGCCGCCGCCCACCTTGCCGCTCTCGCCCGGCCAGCTTGCCGGGCCATCCTTGATGATCTCGAAGTTCCAGGCCGGCTTGCCGGTGTCGGCATTCACTGCGTAGATCTTGCCGGCGATGGGCTGGTCGCCGCCGGTGGTGCCGCCGAAGAGCACGTCGCCAGCCAGCTGGGGCGGCGACGAGAACAGCGCGCCGTACTGGGTCTTGGGATCGGTGAGCTGAGTGGACCACAGCTCCTTGCCGGTCTTCTGGTCGAGGGCCAGGAAGCGCCCGTCGAGAGTGCCAACGAAGACCTTGCCGCGGCCGACCGTCACGCCGCGGCTGGCCGAGGCGTAGAAGGCCTGCTTGGCGATGGGGTTGAGCTTGGTGGTGTAGTGCCAGATCGTCTTGCCGGTGGCGGCATCCACGGCCCACACGTTGTTGTCGGCCGAGATGTAATACAGCACGCCGTCCAGCACGATGGGGGTGGCTTGCAGGCCGTGGGCGATGTTGCCCGGCTGGTGCACCCAGGCCACCTTCAGCTTCTTCACGTTCTGCTTGTTGATCTGGGTGAGCGGGCTGAAGCGCCAGGCGTTGGAGCTGCGGTGGTACTGCGGCCAGTTGTCGGGGTCGGCGTAGCCGGGGCGCGCATCGGCAGCCACACAGGCGCCGGCGACGAGCAGCGAGGCGGCGGCAAAGACGGGGGACAGGACACGTTTCATGATGGGGTTCCTCGTGAAATAGGGTGCGGATCGGCGGTCTGGCAGCGGGGCGGGCAGGGCAGGGGAGGCCCGCCTCCGGTGTTCGGGCGCAGGCGGTCTCAGAAAGTGAAGTTGATGCCGGCGTTCAGCAGCGTCGAGCGATGGCCCACGCTGGGAATGCCCGCCGCGACGATGCTGGTCTTGATCGTCGCCGCCGAATCCGCATCGACGAAGGCGGTCTGGACGTAGAGCGTCGTGTCCTTGCGCAGCGCGAAATCGTTGGAGATCACGATGTTGCGGGTGTGGTCGCCCGAATTGAGGCGGTCCTTGTTGTCGTAGTAGGCGAGCGTCGCGGTGTTGTCGGCGCGCCATTTCCAGTCGACGCCCACGCCGATGGCGTTCACGTTCGACACGTTGAGGCCGTTCGAGTGGTTGTTGCGGGCGTTGAGGTAATTGGCCTTGAAAGTGAAATCGCCAAAGGGCACCGCAATGCCCAGGCCGCCGTGGCGCACGTTGTCGTTGGCGGTCTGCTCGTCCTTGATGACCTGATACGAGGCCGACAGGATCACCGGGCCGGTATAGGTGCCGCCCAGGGCCCAGGCGCTGTTCTTCTGGGTGCTGCCCGACTGCCCGCCGGCCGACCACAGCACGCCGAAGCTGAAGGGCCCGACGGTATTGCGGTACTGGATCGCGTTGCTGAAGAAGATCCCCACGTCGTTATTGGTATTGCGGTCGGTGCCCGGCGCGCCGGCGGTGGCCTGGTATTGGTTATAGGCCCAGGCATAAAGGTTGGAGAATTGCTCCTTGAAGGCGCGCGGCTCGGTGCCGATATGGGCGAGCAGCGCCGGGCCATATTGGCGGCCCAGCGTCACGCTGCCCCAGTCGCCCTTCAAGCCGAGGTTGGCCTGACGCCGGAAGAACGGGGTGCCAGTGCCTTCCGCGTCGCCCGTGCCGTGAAAGCGGCCGTTGTTGGTGTCGTAGTGGATTTCCAGATTGAAGAAGCCTTCGAGGCCGCGCCCCAGGTCGCGGTCGCCCTTGAAGCCCAGGATCGACTGGCGCAGGCCGCTGGTTTCCATGGACGTCTTGCTCTTGCCGTCCGGGTCGGTGCGGCTCTGGTAAAGCAGGCCGGCGTCGATGATCCCGTAGATCTCGACATTGGTTTCGGCAAACGCCGGAAATGCAAGAACGGGCAGAACGACGGCGGCAGCAAGTCGGCCGTCGATTCGACCACGGCGGGTGGAAGAAATCGGTTTCATGGTTGTCTCCTCTTTTAATTGGTGGCTCCGGAATACCTCGCCGAAGCAACGGATGCCTTTTTCCCTGGGCGGGCCGGGCACGGGAGACTCATTGCAATTTCTTTGCCAGCAAATGAAATTCGCGCCGGATGGTAAATTAGGGTCAATTCGCGGGCGAATAAGGAGACACCTGTCTCAATTCTCTTCGTCAAATGGAGACGCCTGTTCGGCAAATGAGACAGATGCCCCAGCCAATTGCGGTTTTGGGCGGTGGATTGGCGTGGTCTGATATTTGCTGGTCGTCTTCGCCCCCACAAGGCCGGCGGTTATCTTTCCCGACCGCTTAACACCCACGGAGACTTTCATGAACGCCCACGATAAATTCCTCGCCGCGTCTGCCCACGTGGACGAGGCTGCCGTTGCCCCGCTGCCCAACTCCCGCAAGATCTACGTCGAAGGCTCGCGCCCGGACATCCGCGTGCCCATGCGCGAAGTCAGCCAGGCCGACACCCCGACCGGCTTCGGCGGCGAGAAGAACCCGCCGATCTACGTCTACGACTGCTCCGGCCCCTACACCGACCCGAGCGCGAAGATCGACATCCGCTCCGGCCTGCCGGCGCTGCGCCAGGGCTGGATCGAAGAGCGCGGCGACACCGAGGTGCTGCCTGACCTCACCTCCGAATACGGCCGCGCCCGCGCCGCCGACCCGGCCCTGGACGAGCTCCGCTTCCCCGGCCTGCACCGCAAGCCCCGTCGCGCCAAGGCCGGTGCCAATGTCTCCCAGATGCACTACGCCCGTCAGGGCATCATCACCCCCGAGATGGAATACGTGGCGATCCGCGAGAACCTCAACCGCGCCGCCTACCTCGAGAACCTGCGTAACACCGGCCCGATGGGCGAGAAGATGGTCAAGCTGCTGGGCCGCCAGCACCCAGGCCAAAACTTCGGCGCCGCTGTGTTTGCCAACCCCGCCGCCGAGATCACCCCCGAGTTCGTGCGCTCGGAGGTGGCCCGTGGCCGCGCCATCATCCCCAACAACATCAACCACCCGGAAAGTGAGCCGATGATCA
>NZ_CALAYQ010000111.1:0-8241 GCF_937894855.1 uncultured Zoogloea sp. | reverse complement strand
CGCAATCTGTCGCTCACCTGCCGTTCAGCCGGAGGCCACGTTTAACTGCAGCTTGTCAATTTGGCGAACTCGCATTAGTGCCCAAACGACTCCGTTGACGTTTGATCAATTACCACCAACGAAACGGCCATGAGGCTTTCTTCATTGTTTTCCGCTTGTGCAAATAGACATTGAGGTACTCCTTTACCTCGTCACGGAGTTGCTGATTTTCACATGCGGATTCCAGAAGGGTAACACCTCCTCGGAGGTCGACCTCCCTAGCCAACGCGAAGATAAGGGTTTGATTCTTGCAAAACGCGAGCACACCAAAGTCGGAATCCTGGACTGGCCACTTCTCAAGTGCGCTTTTTACAATCGCCTCCGTACCGTTTGAGGAAATGCCTGAGCTCCTTAATGACAGATCCAGATAGCGCATTTCTGAGTAGCCAAGCTGATAAGCATCGCGAGCCAGATAGAGTGGCTCGAACACTATGCGTCCAAGCTGAAGCGATAAAGCCCCCTGCATGTCCAATGACAACAAATAGCCAATGATGAGACTGGAATTGCAGAACGCTGAAGTGTCCCCGACGGAGGTAAAGATATCCGCCCAACCTTCCTGGGTCCTAAATGGAGGCGCTTGCCGAAGCTGAGCTTGTGTCAAGGCCCTTAGCTGATCCGGGCTCACTGTTCGCAAACTCACAGCAAGTCGCTTGAACGCAGCTGGGTGTGTAACAAACCACTCCGCGACCACATCTTTGATTTGAGGTCCCGCCTGCGTGAACAATTCCAAACCGATCTGTTCTGCGCCATCTGCCAGGGCAACCAGCAAGGCGGAAACAGTTAGCGGTCCAATTGTTGGCGACAAGACACTGAGAATATGGCCCCAACTAATCTCGTCATAGTCAGCCAAAATGCCCACCAGTTGAGCGCGCTCGGAATCCTCTGACGGCCACCACTCTATCTGCGACACCGTTTCGGGCCGAAGCCGGGCCATCTTAATACGGTTGCTCTGCGTTGCTGTCCGAGATACAAGCGCGAGCGGGCACTGATGCACAAGGCCCTCAAACAGTAATGATCCGAAGCTTCCTTCGACCTCCGATTGAGAAATGTTCAGTAGAATTCCAAGTTGATCCAGCGCTGGCGCGACCCTTTTAACCAGAACGTCCGGTTTAATGTCGACGGGGATATCCCGCAATGTGCGAGCCAAATACAAAATCTGCTCGAAGTCGCTTGCATCATTCACGGCATCGGCCACCAGATCTTTCGCGAGTCTCGGGAGGCGATTCTTGGCGATTAACGGCTGCGCTAAATCGAGTCGCTCGATGGAGTTACGTCCCGCAAGGTGTTCAAAAAAGCCTGCCAGTTCGATCGCTGTCTTGCGGGGTTGGCTGCTTTCTATGACATATCGACTCAAGAAGGTTCGCAACGGGGTGGGCCCGCCCGCTGACAGATCATCAAGCAGCGCATGAAAACCTTGAAAATCGTCCAGAGGGTCCGGTGTGACATCGATGTTCTGATCTGCGGAAAAACGCAGGGTGCATGCAAAACCGAACCCTAGCAGGCTAGCGCCCTCTGCAGTTGTGAACGCAAACTGGCGTCGTAGCGCAGGCCACATCTGGCGCCACAGCGCAAGCGCGAGTATTTGATTCTCTTGATCCGGCCCCGAGGGCACGACCACGTCATCCACGTACTGAGAACCGTACAGCTTGACGAGTGCGGTAGTTGCTTGCTGAATCGGAACAGAAGAAATGCCTCCATTCCCCCCACCTCGCGTCTCCAGGGAAACAGGAAGCGAATAATCCTTGAAATCCTGTTGCTTCGGCTGGCGGAAGAGTGGATTCAGACGCATAAGATCGGGCAGCAGGAGCAGCGCTTGATAGTCCAGCAACAAAGAGTGCGTCCAAACGCTACCAGGTCGAAACTCTTTGCCCGCTGCCCACGTACGCGCTAGAACATAGCGAGAGGCAGTCTTCAGGGGGTATGCAGTGAGATACGATCGGCCTCGATCAACTGCCGCCGTAACAAGTAGGTCACTCAGCACCAGCATCTCAGCGCGCGACTGGTCGTCAAGCTCAATGGAACTTGCTAACTGCCGATGGCCTTTTACGTAACCGTGCAAAGCCTGGTCAATTTGGATTTCTGATTTGGATTGCATCACTACATTAATTCGCAATGGGAAGCATCCATCTGAGTGGCGCAGACAGGTCGTGTTCCTCAGCACCGTGTCCGATGATTTGGATACGTTCCGACGGTCGACGGACCTTTTTCAGCGCAGTCTTGTCCCTGGGCAACTTGCCACCCTGGGCACTTACGCCGTACACTCTCGACTCCCAAAGATCCGAGTTCACCGCAATGAATTGAGCAAGCATCGGGCGCCGTGTCTCAATCCACTGCGCCGCCGTTACCCCCTCATTCCTTTCATTAGCGGTCACAACATCCCATGCGGATACGATAATGGCGATTTTACGTCGCCGACTCGCAAGCGGCCGTCTGTTGGCAATCTGGAGGAATTCCACTAATTTAACCTCCTCTGGCATCTCTTCTGGCTTAAATGATTTCTCTGTCTCCTCAGCAGCGAGAGGCTCCACCTCTCCGTCGGCATCACCGAGATCATCCGATCCAAAGATGTCCGCCAAGTCGTCGATCAGCAGAGAATCATCCTCACGATCAGCGTTGGTGAACAACAAGATACCATTCGCCTCCGATAGCGCATCGAAAAGGTCGGTTTCGCACTGCCCGATACAAGCGGGTTGTTCAAATGCCTCCCCTCTGAGGTCTGGAATGCGTAAAGTCAGTAGGGCAAGCGTATTTTTGTCTTGAACCTTCAGCTCTACCCAACCTTCGGTAGCTGGTTTGGTTCGCTCGATAACTTCGCAATCGAGCCATGTGTTTTCAAGCCTGTTCAAATGACCTTCACTTTCAGAAAGTTCGGCCAAACATAAATCAATGGGAACCTCATTGGCCACCAATAGATGCCTTAGTGCTGCAATGAAAGTGCTCTTGCCCGAGTTAGGCATCCCAACAACCAAAAGGCTTGTCATGTCCGCGTTGCCCAGTAAGGAAACATCAATAAATCCATTTCCGTCATTTTTTTCGGTACGCGCTTTGGCAGGCGAAATGTGGCTTGCGCTCGCGGCTGCAGAATGTCGTCCAGCAATTCCTTGAGGCCGTGGACGACATGTTCACTCCTGCTTTGCCTTCTTGAGGCGGTGACAAGCGCCTTGAATATGCTGCTTCCTCCAGCACGTCTCGTTAAATCTTCAGCGAGGCTCGAAAGTGAGGAGGTAGTTTCGTCCAAGACGTCCTGCCCTTCAAGCAGGTCAGCTTTGGTACCGACAAGGCGCAAAATCTTACCCTGCAGTAAGCCACATTGCCGCATTGCCATGACAAGGCGTCGTGTATACGACGTGATCACGTGCGCATGCTCGACGAGCCGATCCAATTCCACAAGGATGAGAATCACGTCCGCTCGTACAAGTTCGGCAAACTCTGCCAATTGGGCTGGTTGATCCAGGACATTGTCGAAGTGCTCTCCGGAACGGTCTGAGAACACAACATCAGTGATTCCGGTTGCGGTCTCCACACGAAGGTGCGTGAAGCTTAATTTTGCGTGAGTGGGAGTGCGTGCAGTATCTGGGTAATTTCGATTCGAGGCCACGCGCGCCAAATGGCATCTTTCCTCGTAACCGCGAAGCGTTTCGGAGCCGCCAAAGCGATAGCCATCGAGCCTTCCCCGATGCAAAAGCTCATAAATCGTGGCGATCATAGTCGTCTTTCCTGCCTCTGGACCAGCCACGATGCCGACCACCGTGCCCCCCCTCTGTCGGAGAAGGACGTCACAACTCGCGCCATTGAGACTCGGTCCGTCGGCAGTTCGCGTCATTGATCGTCCGGATGGCGCTGACGGTTCATTTCCGGTCGACTCATCGATAACCGTTGGCTTCTCGAGATCGACCTCGGCCTCATCGGAGATCGTAACAACGTCAGGACATTCCCCGAAGCTTAGACCGTTAATGCAAACGCCAGATCTTGGGCCTCCACATCCGGGCACTTTGCAACCCAAAGTGACCTGATCCATCTCTTCACTCATTTCAGCAGACCGGCGACGAGCCGTTCCCGATACATCTGAATGGCCAGTTGTTCGATTGTGAGTTCTTGTGTGACCCTGATGCCGGTCAGACGCTCGAATCGCGGTTGCCAGTCATCTTCGTCATCGCTTGATGCTGCAAGCCCCATGGCCGTGGAAAGTGGCATCAAACTGGCATGTATGCCTTCTGAGATTCCTTGAAAGTTGGTCCTTCGCCACGCTTGTTCGGCTGCGGTCGCTGCATTCGCCAAGGTCACTTGCTCAGAGATGCTTGCCCTGCCGCGCTCAAGCACCATTGACAGTAATGCTGGCGCAGCGAAAAATCCAACGCTTGAGGATTTGCTCTTGTCAGCTAATTCTTTACCCGCACGAATGGCAGCTTCTGTACAGCCAAGTTGCTTGAAGGGTTTGCTTGTATCTCCGCTCCACCCACTACTTACCCACCAATAAACGCGAACCTCGCTTTCCAGGCGGCGTAGGTAGCAAAGAATATCGTTGTCGGACCTCGCGGCTGCCTTGGCGTTGCTCTCTGCATAGCTCTTTAGCGCCTGCAATGCCTGTTGTGCGGCAGAGATACCGACATTAATTTGCGATCTCGCCTGCGGTTGCTCCAAGGCTACGATAGCTTCCGTCCACCCTTTCTCGGGCACTTTATATTTCCTGTCGGCCGGTACCTCAAGTTCGTCCGTTTGTAGTTCAGCGAGCTTCTGTTCAGCTAGCTCGACTAATTTACTATCTGCGATGGCCGGACGGGTCGATCCGAACGAAGCTGTGACGAGACACAACGCCAAAGGGTCCTCGACTCTAAATCTCTCCTCGAAGGCGTAGGAGATTGCACACGATGCGAGCAAGGCCGCTTCTTTATCATGCGGTGCGACATCGAACGCTGCATCCTTTTCCAAAAAGAATGACATGAACTTCTCACTGAGTTCGTATCCTTTCAGTCCGAGCGCTGTACCAACGACGCTCGGAACATTTTCTTCGTTGAACTCGTCAAAGGCTGCGATCAATCCTTGATACCGAGCAGCGATTATCGAGGGATCTGTCGACAGACCAAGCTTTCCATAAAGCAAGCCAATTCGTTTGATGAATTCCACTAGTTCCTCTCCTGTTGTTCGACCATATCTGCAAATTCGTCGACCTGCCCTCGTTCGCGAGCCCGTGTCAAAGCAAGCTTGAACCGTTCCACATCAGTCAGTCGGCTATCGGCTTCCTCGGATAAACGCAGGCGCCCCACGATCTCTTCCTTCTTCGACAAGGAAAGCCGAAAGAACCGGTACACAATTGTTTTAAACCGACGTTGTGGGTCCATTTTGCGTGGCTCCATGGCTGCAATGATCTCTGCTTTTGCGCAGCCTATTTCGTCATTCAATTGTCTGGTACCTTGCCGGCAGGATGAAGGCAGGAGCGGAGACAACTCGATGCCGACGGCGAATACGGGCCGATGCCCGACATCTTCTACGTTGCGGAACTGTGGCGGATTCCCTTGCCATTCCCTGGCATTGACTTCGACCCTCAAGCGCCGTGGCGTACCTTCTTCCACGGATACTTCTAAAATGTTATAGCCTGGGCGCCAGTTAGGCTCAGCTCTGTGCGGATTAATAGAACCTGCGTAAAGTTTGATCCAGTCTCGCCCGGGCTGGACACGCTGGTTGTGTTCGTGACCGAACAACTGAATTCGTGCGGAAGCATCAAACGCGCGCTCCGACTCTTCCTGATCAGCAAGCCACTTCGGAGGATGATGGGCCATCACCAGATACTCGACCCCATCATGCCGCGGCAACGTCCATGCTCGGGTGCCCAGGAAAAGAGAGCCTTCCACGTCGGAAAGACCGGAGAGCAAAGCCGTGTTCAGCCCTCGGACTCTCAGCGTTGAATCATCATTCAACACAAAGTCATGTTCCCAGACAAATGTATGTTCATCGGCAAAAAATGATGACTGGTAACGAGCAGCAAAGGAGTTGTACTCGGCGAGCGCGGAGTAGAAAAGTGCCCGCGCTTCTGGTTGCGTCAATCTTCGAGTCAGCGCAACATCTCGATCGTAGAATGCTGGCCCCCTGCGGATAGCCTCGTGTCCGTCCTGGATAAGCTCGTTCCTTTCGATCACTGCGCGATCTACGTCATGGTTTCCCGGACACATGAGGACCGACTCTCTGCCACATCCAGCTGCGTCGCAAACGTCATCCAACCATCTGGCGGCATCTTCAAACTCTTCACGCTTTCCGGCATAGGCGATATCGCCAGACACAAGGACGGCATTTGCTGGGCCGAGCACTTGTATCCTCTCGGTAATATCCCTCAGAACCAAACGACGCATTTCCCTGTCCGGGTCAAATCCGAATGCGGCCGCTTTTTGGTTAAAGTGAATGTCAGACAGATGCACAAAACGTACCTTGTCTCCGCATCCCATGGCTCTTAATCTCCTAAGTAGAGCAACTGCGCGCCCACTGAGAGGCTTCACCGCTGTAGCTTCAGTCCATATTGGCGGTCAGTATATTGCCTTTAACCAAGGCAAATGCATAGAGTATATTAAGAAATTTGAGTACTGATCACTCAGTAGTCAGGTGGCCGCTACGGGTCGGGAAGAAATGCTACCGTCGCTAGCCACACATGCCCGAGGGACAGGTAACTGGTGGTTTGCCGCCTGTTTGCGCGTCAAGAACCAACGGCAGCTCCGGCCGATGAACCGCACTATTCCCCCGATCCTGCCAGCAACCTCTCGAACTCCGTCCCTGGAAACTCCGTCTGAAGCCGTTCAAACAGCGCCATGAAGTCTTCCATCCGCGGCACGCAGCCGAGCACCACCTTCTGCGACTTGGCGCTGCACGGCTCTGATACCTTGGTCGGACACCCCAGATCGGTCAGCCAGCGCAGCAACCATCACTTCGGATCTGGCGCTACCCTCAGCTGGTCCATCCACTCCGTCAACAGATTCCGCGCATCCTTCTCTGACTTGCACCTGAGCCAGTCACCCCACGCATCGTCGGGCAGGATCACGACAGATCGCTTCTCGTCATCCGGCTTGTGAAGTCGCCGGAACACCGGATCGTTGTCGGCGTTGATCGTCAGCATCGTCATGGACCAGGAGGGCAGTCCGTCGTCCTTGAGTCGCCGCTCCCACAGACCCGCAATTCCCATCGGTTTGGCGTCGGCCCGTTCTATCCGCCAGCGCACGGCCTTTCCAGATTCGTAGCACGGTTCAAAGATGGCATCGGCTGGAATGATGCAGAGCTGCCCATGCTTCCAGGCACTGCGAAACGAAGGCTTCTCGCCAACGGTCTCAGATCGGGCGTTGTAGGTGCTGCGGGCAATCTTCGCGTCCTTGGCCCAGGCGGGGATCAAACCGAAGCAGGCCGGCACCCACTCGCGCGGTGCGAAGTTGGTGACGATAGGGACAATGGAGCCAGGGTAAGCCTCACCGTAGCTGAAGTCAGGCGGCGGCAAGGGCAGCGCCGCCAGGACTTCACGCGATGAGGGACGGTAGTTGGCGCACATGGGCGCAGGTTATCGCGCATCGGACATCGGTCGAATAGTGTATATTTTTACAGCTTTCGATTTTGTGCCGATTCCGACGTATGACCACCACGCTTGTTCCGGTGCCCGAGAACTTTCCGGAGCACTGGTTTCCCTTCCTGGATGCCCTCAAACAGACTTGGCCACTGGGGCTCACGCCCATCTCCGCGGGCTTCCCCTCCCCTGCCGAGGACTACGCGGATCGGCGGCTGGACATCAACGAGTACCTGGTGCGCAACCCGGTCTCGACGTTCTTTTTTTCCGTTCAGGGTGACTCGATGCAGGGTGCCGAAATCTTCGACGGGGACATCCTGGTCGTGGATCGCAGCATCTCCCCCGTGCATGGGCACATCGTGGTGGCTTTCCTGAACGGCGAACGGCTGGTCAAGCGGCTCTATCGCCGGGGTGGCCGAACTGCCCTGGTGGCGGAGAACCCGGCGTATCCGACCCTTGAGCTTCAGGAGGGGGCGGAGCTCGTGATCTGGGGCGTCGTGGTGGGCAAGTTCAAGCGGATTGGGGCCTGAGATGCCGGTCTTTGCCCTGGTGGACTGCAATAACTTCTACGCGAGCTGCGAGAAGCTGTTCGATCCAACCTTGCGTGATACGCCCATCGTGGTGCTCTCCAACAACGATGGCTGCGTGGTGGCGCGTTCCGCAGAGTC
>NZ_CALAYQ010000110.1:0-8235 GCF_937894855.1 uncultured Zoogloea sp. | reverse complement strand
CCCAATCCCCTCGCCGCGGTGCTCCGCGCCCACGGCAACGCCGATCTGGCCTACGGCCTCGTCACCGACCCCCAGGGCCAGCCCCTGTCCGAAGTCACCGCCCCCGGTCTCACCCCGAGCGTACTGCCCCTGGCTGCCGACAAGCCGGCAGAATGGTTCGGCCACCGCCCGGTCGATAGCGGCGCAGCGGGGCTCGAACTGATCGAATTCCACGGCCCGCTCCTCCATGACGGGCGCCTCGAAGGTTTCGTGCGGGTCGCCTTCCGCGCCCCGACCCTCGGCTTCGACGCCCGCCAGCTGCCCTTCCTGGCCGGGCTGGCGCTGCCCATCCTGCTCCTCGTGCCGCTGTTCTTCTTCATGCTGCGCAGCCAGCTGCGGCCGCTGCAGGAGGTCAGCCAGCGGGTCGAACAGCTGGCCGCCAGCGCCCCGCCCGATCTCGCCGGCGATCCCGCCGCCCGGGATCTGGTCACCCGCTTCGGGCGCTTCCTCGACGCCACCGAAAAGCGCATCCGCGAACTCGAAGCCGGCCGCGGCGACGCCGAAACCGCCATCAAGCTGCTGGGCTACAAGCGCGAAAAGGTCGAGAGCGCCCTCGAAACCCTGCCCGAAGGCGTGCTGGTTCTGGACGAAGGCAGCCTCACGGTGTTCGCCAACACCAAGGTCGGCCCGCTGCTGTCGGTCGATCCCGCCGCCCTCGTCGGCAAGCAGCCCACCGAATGGCCGGTGGAGGGCGGCGTCCTGCGGGCGCTCAGCCCGCTGCTGGGCGGCGCCTCCACCAGCCAGACCGCCGACTTCCACCCCGACGGCAACGAAAGCCGCCGGGTCAGCGTGTGGGCCCTGCCCCTGTTCGCCCCCCGCGACGCCACCCGCCGCCTCGGCTCGCTGATCGTCCTGCGCGAAACCACCGACCAGATGCTCGCCGCCCAGGCCCGGGACGAGTTCATCGCCCATGTGGCCCACGAACTGAAGACGCCGCTGGCCAACATCACCCTCTACGGCGAGCTGCTCCGGGACGACCCGAATCTCGCCGCCGACACCCGCGTCGAGGCCATCAACACCGTCTGCGACGAATCCCGGCGCGCCGCCGCGCTCATCAACAACCTGCTCAACATCTCGCGCATCGAGGCCGGCAGCATCGTCATCGACCGCCAGCGGGTGCGTCTGGCCGAACTGCTCGCCGACTGCATGGAGCAGCTCCAGCACACCGGCGCCAGCCGCGACCTGCGCCTGCAGGTGAGCGTGCCGCCCGAGCTGCCGCCGGTCGAGCTGGACAAGGATCTGCTGCGCATCGCCCTGAACAACCTGCTCACCAATGCCGCCAAGTACAACCGGGCCGGTGGCGAGATCATCCTGTCGGCCGAAGAGACCGACGAGCGCATCGTGATCACCGTGCAGGACAGCGGGATCGGCATTCCCGCCGCCGACCTGCCGCGCATCTTCGACAAGTTCTACCGCTCCGCCGACCGCGAAGCCGTCGCCCGCGGCGGTCACGGGCTGGGCCTGTACCTGGCCCGGCAGATCGTCGAGCTGCACCAGGGTCAGATCGAGGTCACCAGCCAACCCGGCCAGGGCACCCGCGTCACCCTGAGCTTCCGCAAACCCCATGTATTGCTGAGGGCCGCATGAAACGTCTCCTCGTCGTCGACGACGAACCCCACGTGGCCCGCGTGCTGCGGGTCAGCCTGGCCAAGGAAGGCTGGCAGATCGACCTGGCCCACGACGGCCACGAAGCCCTCGCTGCCATCGCCAGCAACCCGCCGGACGCCCTCATCACCGACATCCAGATGCCCGGCATGGGCGGCGAGGAGCTGTGCCGCCGCCTCCACGCCGACGACACCCGCCCATCCTTTCCGGTGCTGGTGATGACCTCCATGACCGCCCGCGACCAGCGCAGCTGGGCCGAGGAGCTGGGCGGCATCGAATTCCTCGAGAAACCGGTGAGCCCCCGGCGCATCGCCACCCTGCTCGGCCAGCTGGTGGCCAGGGAGCGCACCGATGACTGACAGCCGCCCTGGCGACCTAGCCCGCTACGGCCGCTGGCTCAAGCGCGGCGTGGGCGAAGCCTTCAGCGCCGCCATCGGCAGCGCCTCCGGCGATCTGCTGTGGGCCGACGGCGACCCGGCCCCCCTTGGCGAAGCCCTCGCCGCCTGCAACGCCGCGCCTCCGGGCGGCGACGGCATGCGCCGCCTCAAGACCGGCCTCGGCGTCACCTACGCCAGCCCCGCGCTGCTGCCCGACGGCCCCGGCTGGCTGATCGCCGTGCCCCGGGACGACGCCGCCCCCTTCGGCATTGACCTCGACACCGTCGCCGAGACCATGGCCGACGTGGCCGCCACCCTCGCCGACCGCAACAGCCTGGGCGCCGAGATGGACGTGCTGGCTGCCGAGCTCGCCGAACGCTACGAAGAGCTCCACCTTTTTTACGACATCGACCGCCACCTCACCAAGCAGGATCTGGGCGCCGAAGTCCTGCAGGATCTGCTCAAAAGCTGCGCCGAGCAGCTCAACGCCGACGTGGCCTGCTTCGTCCGCCCGGCCGAGAACCTCACCGTCTCCGCCACCAACCTCAGCAAGCCGATCCACAACCTCGATCTGGTGCTGGTGGAGATGCGCGGCGACCTGTTCCGCTTCGTCTCATCCAGCCGCGCCACAGTCGTCCTCGACGACATGAAGGACTCCCGCCGGCCCTACATCTTCACCGACATGCCCTACAAGGTGCTGGCCTGCCCGGTGTTCCAGGGCCTCGAGATGCCGGCCATGCTCACCCTCCTCAACCACCAGGAGAAGCCCGACTTCACCAACAGCGACCGCCGCCTGGGCGAGGTGATGGCCCACCAGATCTCCAACGTGATGCACATGGGCGAGATGTTCGCCGAGATGCGCCGCTTCACCGAGCAGATGGCCGCCGCGCTGATCGAGGCCGTCGAGGCCAAGGACCCGTACACCCGCGGCCACTCCGAGCGGGTGCACCTGCTGTCGATGCGCCTGGGCCAGGCCCTGCGCCTGCGCACCGAGGAGATGGAAAACCTCCACTGGGGCTCGCTCCTCCACGACGTGGGCAAGATCGGCATCCCCGACGCCGTGCTGTGCAAGCCCGGCCGCCTCACCAACGACGAATACACCTTCATCAAGGTGCACCCGGAGCGTTCCTACGAGATCCTGCGCCACGTGGACCGCCTCAAGGGCGCCCTCGCCGGCGCCCGCCACCACCAGGAAAAATTCGACGGCACCGGCTATCCCCACGGCCTGCGCGGCTCCGACATCCCGCTGCTGGCGCGGATCATCGCCGTGGCCGACACCTACGACAGCATCACCAGCTCGCGCGCCTACCGGGCCGGCAGCACCCACGAAGCGGCAGAAAGGGAGATGCGCCGGGTCAGCGGCACCCAGCTCGACCCGGAGCTCCTCGACATCTTCCTGCGCCTGTGCGACGACGAGCCGGCCATGCTGCTGAAGATGGGCATCCGGCGGGAGTGCGACGATCACTAACACCGTCGTCCGCACCCGCGCGGGCACCCTCACCTACCTCGCTCCCGAAGGCGCACTGCACGACACCGACGCCGTGGGCGCCCTCGGCAGCGCCATCGACGCCTGCGCCGCCGACTACGAACTGCGCATCGTCCTCGATCTGGGCAAGGTCTCGCTGCTCTCCAGCCAGGCCCTCGCCCAGCTCATCGCCGGCAGCGCCAAGCTCGCCGGACTTGGCGGCTGGCTGCGCCTCACCGCCCCCAACCCGCTGATCCACGACATTCTGGTGGCCACCGGGCTTAACCGGCGCATCGAGATCTTCGACAGCGGCGGCCCGGATTCCCGCCCCCTGCCGCCGCCCCTCGCCCCCAGCGGCCAGCGCCTCGGCGACATCCTCACCGAACGCGGCCTCGCCAAACCCGAGCAGATCGCCGAAGCCGCGCGCCTGCAGCGCCAGCTCGGCCTACGCATCGGCCGCATCCTCATCGAGAAAGGCTGGGTGCCCGAGCACGAGCTGCTCCAGGCCCTCTCGGCCCAGCTCGGCGTGCCCTATCTGGCGATGCGCCCGGGCCTGTTCGACCCGGCCATCGCCGAAGCCCTGCCCCAGGACATGGCCCGCCGGCTAGGCGTGCTGCCCATGTTCCGGATCGGCAACGAGCTCACCCTCGCCACCACCGACCCGCAATCCATGCCGGTGGCCGACGAGATCGAGCGGGCCAGCGGCTGCCGCCTGCGCTGGGTGCTGGCCGGCGCCGACGCGATCCAGAAATGCCTGTTCGAGGCGTATTCCGGCTCCGCCTACGATCCCGACCTGATCGACGGCAACACGATGGACCTGGAGGTCATCGAAAACACCAGCCAGACGGGCGACACCACCACGATCGACGAGCTCGCCGCCGGCAGCCCGGTGATCAACCTGGTCAACTCGATCATCCAGCGGGCCATCCACGACAACGCCAGCGACATCCACCTGGAGCTCTTCCGCACCAAGGCGCGGGTGCGCTTCCGCATCGACGGCGTGCTGTACGAGGTGATGAACCCGCGCGCCGACCTCTTCCCGGCCCTCGTGTCGCGCCTCAAGGTGATGGCCAACCTGGACATCGCCGAGCGCCGCCTGCCGCAAGATGGCCGCATCCAGGTGTCCACCAAGGGCCGCACCGTGGACCTGCGCTTCTCGTCGCTGCCCGGCATCTACGGCGAGAAGGTGGTGCTGCGGGTGCTCGACAAGGGCACCACGGTGCTCGACCTGCATCGCCTGGGCCTGGCCGAAGGCAACCTGTCGCGCTTCCGCCGTCTGCTGGCCCGCAGCCACGGCCTGCTGCTCGTCACCGGCCCCACCGGCAGCGGCAAGACGACCACCCTCTACGGCGCCATCGACCACCTGCGCAGCATCGAGAAGAACATCGTCACCATCGAAGACCCGGTGGAATACCAGCTCGACATCATCAACCAGAACCAGGTGAACGAGGCCGTCGGGCTCACCTTCCCGCGCATCCTGCGCCACGTGCTGCGCCAGGACCCGGACATCATCATGGTGGGCGAGATCCGCGACCGCCAGACCGCCGAGATCGCCGTGCAGGCCGCCCTCACCGGCCACCTGGTGCTGTCCACGCTCCACACCAACGACGCCGTGGGCGCGGTGGCGCGGCTGGTGGACATGGGCGTCGAGCCCTACCTGCTGTCGTCGGCGCTGATCGGCGTGATGGCCCAGCGCCTGGTGCGACGCATCTGCCCCGAATGCCGCAGCACCTACATCGCCCCGCCAGAGCTCGTCGAGCGCTTTGGCTGGGAAGCCCGCGGCCAGGTGATGCTGGCCCGCGGCCGCGGCTGTCGCAACTGCTACGACAGCGGCTACAAGGGCCGGCTGGCGATCCACGAACTCATCGAGATCGACCGCCCGCTGCAGAGCCTGATCGTCGCCGATGCCGGCTACGAAGCCCTCAGCGACCACGTGAAGCGCGGCCCCACGCCGGGCCTTTTCGACGACGGGCTCGACCGGGTGCTGGCAGGCAGCACCACGCTGGAGGAAATCTCCCGCGTGGTTTTGCTGGAGTAAACCGATGGCCATCGAACTTGGCCCCTCCGGCGGCACGCCCGCCCCCACCGCCGCCAGCAGCGCCAAGGCCGCCTTTGCCGGCTGGAGCCAGCGCATCCAGGTGGCCGACCGGATCGCCTTCACCGAGCAGCTGGCCCTGCTGCTGGAAACCGGCGTACCGCTCCACACCGCGCTCAGCGAACTCCACGCCCAGTCCCGCCGCCCGCCGGTGAAGGCGGTGCTGGCCGCACTCCATCACGACATCCTCGAAGGCAAGCCCCTGTCCCAGGCCCTCGCCGCCCAGCCGGCGATGTTCCCGGGCACCTACACCCATCTGGTCGCGGCGGCCGAAGAAGGCGGTTTTCTGCCCGACGTGCTGGCCCAGCTCAAGGATCTCGACGAGAAGGCCCAGAACCTGCGCGTCGCGCTGGTCTCGGCCCTCACCTACCCGGCGGTGCTGCTGGGCCTGTCGGTGATCGTCGTGGCCTTCATCCTGCTTTGGGTGTTCCCGCGCTTTGCCGATCTCTTCGCCTCCATCCACGACCGCCTGCCCGTCACCACCCTGGTGCTCATGGCGCTGTCGGATTTCCTGCACAAGTACGGCGCGCTGGTGGTGGTCGGCATCGGCGTGATCGCGCTGGTGGGCCGGCGCGTCGTCACCTCGCCGGAAGGCCGCGCCGCCATCGAGCGGGCGGTGATGGCCACCCCGGCCCTCGGCAACATCGTGATGGGCATCCACATGGTGCGGGTGTTCCGCATCCTGTCCCTGTCGCTGTCGCGGGGCGTGCCGCTCCTCAAGGCGCTTGCCGCCAGTCAGGACATCGCCTCCACCCGCGCCCTGCGCGAGGCCATGGAGCGCATGCGGATCAGCGTCGAGGAAGGCCGCGGACTCTCGGCGGCGCTCTCCGACACCGAGTTCATCCCGCCCCTGGCCAGGGAGATGCTCGCCACCGGCGAGCGCAGCGGCCATCTGGCCAAGGTGCTGGAGCGCCTCGCCGAGCACTACCAGCGCAAGCTCGAGCAGCGCCTCGCCACCCTCGCCAAGGTCATCGAGCCGGTGATGCTGCTGTTCATGGGCGGCCTCGTCGCCACCATCGTCAGTGCACTGATCCTGCCCATCTTCAAGCTGTCGGCGGCTGTTCATTAGGCGGACGGAATTCACGCTGACGGCAAACTTGCACCTCAACTTTTGGCCGCCCTGGCCGTAACAGGGTCCATACCTGCTCACCGGGCGGAGTGCTCCCGCCCATTGCACTACAAGAACCGGAGTCCGCAATGAAGATTCGCCGCCCCCGCCTGCAAGACGGCTTCACGCTTGTCGAACTGCTGATCGTCGTGGTCATCCTCGGCGTGCTGGCCGCCATCGCCATTCCGCAGTTTTCCGCCTCCACCGACGACAGCAAGGCCGCCGCGCTGGATGCCACCCTGAGCAACCTGCGCACCGCCATCGAGCTCTACTACCAGCAGCATGGCAGCTACCCCAGCGCCGTGGCCGCCGGCGGCTCCTTCGGGGCGATCGACACCGAAGCCGCCTTCGTTTCTCAGCTGGTCAAATTCACCAGCGCCGCCGGCGCCGTCAGCAACACCAAGGACGCCACCTACAAGTACGGCCCTTACCTCAAGAAGAGCACCATCCCTGCCGATCCGATCAAGAACGTCGCCACTGTCGAAGTCATCAACCTCGGCTCCCTGGGCATGACCGCCACCTCCGGCGACCCCGGCGGCTGGAAGTTCGACAACAAGACCGGCCAGCTGATCGTCAACATCGCCGCCTACCAGTCCCGCTGATCCTGCCGCCGTGGCAGCGCCCGGCATCCGCCCCGCCCGCAGCGGCGGGGTGACCCTCATCGAACTGCTCATCGCCGTCGGCATCCTTGCCATGCTTGCCGCCTCGGCCGCTCCCCTGATCTCCGCCACCAGCCGCCCGGCCCAGGCCGCCAAGGCCGCCGAGCAGCTCGCCGCGGCCCTGCGTTTCGCCCGCGACGAGGCCCTGCGCACCCAGAACCCCTGCGGCGTGATCTTCGCCACCGGCAGCGCCAGCGACAGCTACAAGGTTTACACCCTGGACACCAGCAGCGCGCCGCCCACCCCGCTCTACACCGTCCGCCACCCGCTCTCCCGCCAGCTCTACGCCGAGACCCTCGGCAGCGGCAGCCGCCATCCCGACGCCCGCCTCGACAGCAATCTGGTCGTGCTGCCTTCAGGCACCGCCGGCGCCCTGTCCTTCCTCGCCGACGGCGCCCCGGCGACCACCCAGGGCAGCGCCCTGCAGCGCCTCGCCAGCGGCAGCGCGCGGGTGCGCGTCCAGGCCGGCAGCCACACCCGCGACGTGCTGGTGGCCGCGGAGACCGGCCGCATCACCTTCCAGTAAGGCCATGAAACGGCAGCGCGGATTCGGCTACATCGAGGCGCTGGTGGCGGTAGTGCTGCTCGCCATCGCCATCGTCCCGGCCCTCGACGCCCTGTCCAACGCCATGCGCGGCGCCCCGACCGCCGACCGGGACGACGACATCTGGCAGGCCGTCGCCAACAAGCTCTCCGACGTCGCCGGCGCCCGCTTCGACGACCTGGACGCAGCCGCCACCGCCGCCGGCAGCGCCACCACCGCCACCACGCTCTCCGACGCCAGCGGCACCACGCCGCGGGTGACGGTCTACCTCAGCCGCTACGACGGCGACAACGCCGACGGCGACAACAACCCCTTCACCGGCACCGACGCCGACCTGATCTGG
>NZ_CALAYQ010000109.1:0-6778 GCF_937894855.1 uncultured Zoogloea sp. | reverse complement strand
GATGCCGGGTGGCAACCCCACCGGGCGGGTGGGGGAAGTCCCTTTGTAGTCCTACGCGCTTTGGTGGCACCAAACGTCGAGTGCTCCGGGCCAGACGGCCTTTGGGCGTCGCAAACAGCGTCTTGACCGCGGCGAACGGACTTCTGTGCTGCCAAACGCTGTTTGCTGACGGCGAACGACGTTCGCCGAGCCCAGGATTGAGTTTGGTGGCGGCGAACGACGTTTGGCGCCGCCAAACAGACTTCGGCGGCTCAGAACTGACTTCTGCGACGCCAAACAGACTTCCGGGGCAAATAAGGGGATAGATCCGCTTGGCGCAGCAGCACCCGACGCGCCATACCCACCGCGCCTTCGCCCAACATCACCCGGCCCCAGCGGGGGGCGTTCGTGCGGCATGGGTCGACATGGGCCCGCCTGATTCGATCGTCAGCCCTGTTTCATCAGCGCCAGGGCCTGCAGCTCGACGCGTTGCCGGATCTCGGCGTCGACCGCCTTGCGCCAGCGGGCAGGGATCGCCGCCGGGCCGTAGCAGGCGCCGGCGAGCATGCCGGCGATGGCGCCGGTGGTGTCGGCGTCGCCGCCGCGATTGACGATGTCCACCAGGCAGGTCTCGAAGCTGTGGGTGGAGAACAGCGCCTGGAACACCGCCTGCAGGGTTTCGACCACGAAGCCGCTGGGGTTGTCCCGGCGCTTGCCCTGCCAGGCGAACACCGGGTGCCGGGCGACCAGCGCGTCGGCGTGGTGGCGGGCGGTGTCGAGGCCGTGGCCGGCGAAGAAGTCGTGGACCATCGCCACCAGGGTGTCGCAGGCGGCGTCGGACAGCAGGTTGTGGTGAGTCACGTGGCCCTGGGCCCGGCAGGCGGCGGCGACTACGTCGGGCTCCTGGCCGAAGGTGGCCAGCGCCACCGGCAGCACGCGCATCGCGGCGCCGTTGCCGGCGTCGTGCTCGGAAGGCGGTGCCTCGGGGTTGCCGGTCTTGCGGTAGGTGATGAGGTTGCGCCGCACGGTGTTGCCGATATCCACCGGCTTGCCGCGCATCCAGGCGTCGAAGGCGTCGGCGGCGGCGCGGGCATCCACCCGGCCGGCGGCCAGGATAGCCTCGCCCAGGGCCAGGGACATCGTGGTGTCGTCGGTGACCTGCCCGGGCTTGAGGCGCAGCCAGCCACCGCCGCTGATGTCCTGATGGACGCCGTGCTGGTGCTGGATCTCGCGGGGGGTGAGGAACTCGACGGTGGCACCCAGGGCATCGCCGATGGCGAGCCCCACGTAAGCCGCGACGGCCCGGTCTTCAGGCGTGAGGGCGGGCGCCGGCGGCGGGCTTACTGCTCGGGTCCAAAGCACTTGGCGTAGTCCTTGCACACGCCGCACGACGGGGCGGGGCACACGTAGATGCCTTCGGCGGCGCAGAACTGCCGGTAGAGGAACTTCTTCCACTTCATGTCGCCGGTGTTGGCGGCGGCGAGGCTCGGGAAGTTCACCACCATCAGGCGGCTGAGCTCGTCCCGGCTGGCGAGGCCCAGGTCCTGCCACAGGTGGTCGGCGCCGGTGCAGGCGGTGGCGATGATGTCGGCCACCCACAGCTCGGAGGCGTGCTGCCCGGCCCGGTGGTCGAGGAGGAGCTTCTGCACGTCGCTCCATTCCGGCACCTTGTCGGTGCTGCGCGGAAAGGCGGGCATGAGCAGCCCGGTGAAGTATTCGTTGATCAGCTGGCGGCAGGTGCGCTCATCCAGGCCGAGATCCGGGGGCAGGCAGCCTTCGCCGAGGCGCTGGCCGGCCAGCAGACTGGCCAGCAGCGGACGGTTCGGATCGAAGCGTGCGTGGTCGTGGCAGGGCATGGCCAGCAGGCCGGCGACGGCCAGGGCGTGATGCGCGTTGCGATCCAGAACGTTCATGGCAGCCTCCCCCGGGGTGGGACTTACTTGCTCGGATACTCGACCAGGATGTCCTCGTCGCGGATGATCATCTGGCAGGCCAGACGCCATTGGGTCGGAGGAATGTCATCCACGTACATCTGCTCGACCTGGGCCTTGGTGATGTGGCCCAGCTCGGTCAGGGCGGCGACTTCGCGCACGTTGAGCGGGCCGCCCATCGGACGGCGCTTGCCATCGACGGACGAGACCTTCACGAGACACGTGCCGCAGTTGCCTTCCTGGCAGCCGAAGTCGATGGGGATGTGGTGTTCCTTGGCAAGGGCGAGGATGGTCTGGGTGTGGCTACCGGCCACGGCATAGACCGTCTTGTCCTTGTGCATGGGGCTGCTGAAGGTGATCAGGGCCATTTGAAGTTCTCCTGGAATGACGGGTTCACGAATTTCTCTGTGGTTGCGGGACGTGCTTTTAGTCTTATGCGGGCTTGACGACGATTTCGCCGCCAATGATCTGGGCCTGGCAGGCCAGGCGATGGCCCCGGGGGGCGAGGTTGTCCTTGAGCGCCTGATCCTCAAGCATGCTGGGCGGGGCGAGGTTGTCGGCGCCGGAGACGATCTTGGTGAGGCAGGTGCAGCACTCGCCTTCGCGGCAGCCGTAGGTGATGCCGGCGCCGACCTTTTCGGACACCTCGATGAGGCGGGTGCCGGCCGGGACGGTGACGGAGACGCCGATGTCTTCGAAGGTGACTTTGGCTTTGGGCATGGTGGGTTTTCCTGGTTGTCCTGAATGGGTTAGGCGAGGGTGACCTGCAGCGTGCTGAACTCGATCTCCCGGTGCTCCACCTGGCCGGTGAGGTGGCGGGCGAGGGTTTCGCCCAGGGCGTGGCACTGCTCCAGCTCGCCAGCGTCCGGCACGAGCTTGATGCGCAGGCCTTCCACCGGCACCCGCAGCTTCAGGCCGCGCAGGCGGTCTTCGATCAGCCGCACCGCCTCGCCGCTCCAGCCGTAGCTGCCGAAAGCGGCGCCGAGCTTGCCTTTGACGTTGACGGTGGTGAGGGACGAGAGCACGTCCCAGATGGGCTTGACCGCGTCGGCGTTGATGGTCGGGCTGCCGAAGGCGAGGCCGTCGGCTTCCTCGATGAGGTCGGTGAAGATGCCGGACTCGCCGCCCTCCAGGTCGTACAGCGACACCCGCACGCCGCCGATGGCCTCGGCGCCGGCGGCGAGGGATTCGGCCATCCGCCGGGTGTTGCCGTAGGCCGAGATGTAGAAGATCACCAGGGTCTTCTCGCTGCGGGCCTCGTTGAACAGGCGCGGCATGGCCAGCTCGCGGTAGCGCTGCACGTAGTCCCGCGGCATGTGGCGCAGGATGGGGCCGTGGGCGGGGGCGATCAGGCGCAGGTTGAGGGGCTCGATGAGGGCCAGTGCGTCCAGCACGTTCTCGCGGAACGGCCGCATGATGTGGGCGTAGTAGTACTCGAACGAGAAGCGGAAATCGCCCACCGCGTCGTTGTAGAGCCGGGCGTCGCAGAAGTGGCAGCCGAACACGTCGCCCGAGAACAGCATGCCCTCCTCGACGAGGTAGGTGCATTGGGTGTCGGGCCAGTGCAGGTAGGGCGTGTGCAGGAAGTGCAGGGTGCGCCCGCCCAGGTCGATGGTGTCGCCGGTGGTCACCGGGATGTACTCGGGCGGGGCTTCGCCGCTGGGCTTGAGCAGCGCCTTCAGCATCATCTGGGCGCGGCGCGAGAGGTACACCTTGGCCTGGGGCGCGCGCTTCAGCAGCTCCGGCAGGGCGCCGCTGTGGTCCGGCTCCAGGTGGTTGAGGACGATGGTGGTGATCTCGTCGTAGCGGGCGACGGATTCGAGCCGCCGGAAGAAGTCGTCGGCGAAGCTCTCCTTCACCGTGTCGATCACCGCCACGCCGGTCTCGCCGCGCACCACGTAGGCGTTGTAGGTGGTGCCGTTGGCGGTGCGCAGGATGATGTCGAAGTTGCGCAGATGCGGGTCGAGGGCGCCCACCCAGTGGACGCCCGGGGCCAGTTCGACCGCGTTTTCAGTGATTCCCGACGCGCGCATGGTCGTCTCCGTTTTCCATGGCGCGTGCGCCACACGAGGCGGAGTAAATGTCGGAGTCCGGTTCCGGGCCGGCCGCGCACGGCCGCTCCGAAGCGGCCGGCTCGCCCCCCAGTGGGGGGAGGCGCCGCAGGCGCGTCGGGGGGCGTTCTTCCTCGCCGTGCACGCCGGCTTCGATGTTGCCTTCGGGCAGGTCCACGCCACGCAGGCCGATCCAGGCGTCCACGGCAGCGGTGTCAAAACCCACCATGCGCTCCTCGCCCACCTGCATCAGCGGGCGGCGGATCAGCAGCGGGTTCTCCAGCAGCAGCGTCAGGGCCTGGCGCACGTCCAGCGCGTCCGGGTCGATGTGGCCGAGCTTGATCGCCGGCGCGCTGCGGTTGAACCACTCGGGCACCGGCAGCCGGCCGAGGAAGGCGAGCAGCCCTTCGGCCGTCCACACCTCGGTTTTCAGGCTGCGGGCGTGCACGGTGTGGCCTGCCGCGGCAAGCAGCGTCTTCTGGCGCTGGTTGCCCTGGCAGCCGGGCTTCTCGAAGAAGGTGACATCGGCCATCAGGCCACCTCCCGGTACAGCCCGTACTCCTTGAGCTTCTCGATCGGGATGCCGGTCAGCGATCCGGGCGGGTTGAGGAATTCGCCCAGCTCGTCGACGATGGCCATCTCGATGGGGCAGATCGCGGCGCACTGGGGCGTGGCGTGATCGCCGAGGCATTCGGTGCACTTCATGTCGTCGATGAGGAAGTGGGGCTTGTCGGCGTAGATGGCGTCGTTGGGGCAGACGTCCACGCAGGCCCAGCAATTGACGCAGGATTGAGTGATCTGAAGTGCCATGTCAGGGCTCCCGAAAGGCCCGCCGGAGGTATCCCCGGCGGGCGTGACGAAGGATGTGGATGAAGTGGGCGTTCAGGCGACCTTGAGGCTGTCGGTGCTCGGGAGCAGCCGGCCGGTGGCGGCGATCTCCTTGTACACCGTCATCACCTCCTCTTCGATCGGCTCCATCGCGTGCTCGCCGTTGGGGGCGATGCCGGCCGCCTCGAGCTTGCCCCACGGTTCGAAACCGATCTTGGAGCACAGCACGACCTCGCAGCCTTCGAGCACCTTGATGTTGCGATCGAGGAGGGAATCCGGTTCCTCGTCGCCCTCGCCGCAGCTGTCCATCCCGCCGCAGTACAGCTCGGTCTTGCGGTGGCTGATGAAGCGCACGCCGTCGACTGACGCCTCGTAGATCAGGAACTCCTTGGCGTGGCCGAAGTGCTCGGCGACGAGGCCGTTCTTGCCGGCCACCGCCATCAGCACCGGGCGCGAGCCTTCAGGAATCCCCTGGGGCTTGGGCTTGGTGTGGCCGCGCTGGGCTTCGAGCTTCTCGATGATCGAGTCGTGGACTTCCTTCCGGCGCACCATCGCGGCCTCGTAATCCACGTCCATCACGTCGATCTTGTCCATCGTGAACTCGTCGCCGCGATCCTCGCCCAGGAGGCCCACCGCGTCGGCGCGGCACTGGCGGCAGTGGCGCATCATCGCCATGTCGCCGGCACAGGCGTCCTGCAGGTCCTGCAACTGCTCGGGGGTCGGCTCCGGCTGCTCCATGATTCCGTAGTAGGTGCCGTGCTCGGGCTCGGCGATCAGCGGCATCACGTTGTGCAGGAAGGCGCCCTTGGCCTTGACGATCTTCGAGACCTCCTTGAGGTGCTCGTCATTCACGCCGGGGATCAGCACCGAGTTCACCTTCACGAGGATGCCCCGCGAGGTGAGCATCTCGAGGCCCTTCTGCTGCTGCTCGATGAGGATCTTGGCGCCCTCGATGCCGAAGATGCGCTTGTTGTTCCAGTAAATCCACGGATAGATCTTGGCGCCCACTTCCGGATCGACACAGTTGATGGTGATCGTCACGTGGTCGATGTTGTGCTTGGCGATCTCGTCCACGTATTGCGGGAGCGAGAGTCCATTGGTGGACACGCACAGCTTGATGTCCGGCGCCTTCTCCGAGAGCTGCTCGAAGGTCTCGAAGGTGCGGGCCGGGTTGGCAAGGGGGTCTCCCGGCCCCGCGATGCCGAGTACGGTCATCTGCGGGATCTCGGCGGCCACCGCGAGCACCTTCTTGATCGCCTGATCCGGCGTCAGCAGCTCGGACACCACGCCCGGGCGCGACTCGTTGGAACAGTCGTACTTGCGGTTGCAGTAGTTGCACTGGATGTTGCAGGCCGGGGCGACGGCCACGTGCATGCGCGCAAAGTAGTGGTGGGCCTCTTCCGAATAACAGGGATGGTCCTGCACCTTGGCGCGGATGTGGTCGGGCAGATGAGACAGGGCGTCGGGCGCTGTGCCGCAGCCACTTGAAGAACAACCGCCGCCGGATGCTTCTTCGGGCGCGGCATTGCTGATGACGGGCAGTTCCACGTTGGGCTCCTCTGGATCTGGGGTTACGCCGGGTATTCAGCAATCGCTGTGCCAGAGGAGAAAACAGCAGAAAAACAGGGGTTTATTGTTTTGGCGCGGGGGCGCTTGTCAGCCCTTTGTCGCAAAGGTGACAGTCACCTTTGTGCGTAAACGCCTGATTTGAGGCGCTTTAGGATTGGCACCGGTCTTGCGTGGCAGATGGGCATGAAAACCTATCTCGACTGGTCGGCCTACGACACCTACGGCGTGGGCGACGCCTACGCGGGCATTCCCGCCACCGGGGGCAACTACGCCAAGGCGGTGGCCGTGTGCATGAACAACCACCAGTGCCAGCGCGACGGCAAGGGGGTGATGTGCCCGAGCTACCGGATCACCCACGACCTGTAGTGGTCAAGTAATACCGGACACCTCGATAGGGTGCTGTACTGCGGTTTTCCGTTC
>NZ_CALAYQ010000108.1:0-6782 GCF_937894855.1 uncultured Zoogloea sp. | reverse complement strand
AGGTGTTGAGCTGGAGGGCGTGGATCTCGTTGCCCATCAGCTTGCCGAGGGTGGCATAGACCGCCTGGTGCTGGCGGACCTTGGGCTTGCCCTCGAAAGCCTTGCTCACGACGATGCCGGAGAAGTGAACCCCGTCATCGCCTTCGATCTGCAGGAAGTCGCAGTCGAGGCCGGCAACGATCAGGCGTTCGATTTCGCGTGCGTCAAACATCTTTTGATCCTTGGAAGAACTCAGGCGCGCAGCTTGTAACCGCGGGCAAGCATCTGCAGGGTGACGACTGCGAGCACGACGAAGCAGGCGGTCACGACACTGATGCTGGTCCACGGCGACACGTCGGAGGCGCCGAAAAAGCCGTAGCGGAAACCGTCAATCATGAAGAAAAACGGATTGAAATGCGACACCCCCTGCCAGAAAGCCGGCAGGGAATGAATCGAGTAAAAAACGCCGGAGAGCATGGTCAGCGGCATGATCAGGAAATTCTGGAATGCGGCGAGCTGGTCGAACTTGTCGGCCCAGATGCCGGCGATCACGCCCAGGCTGCCCAGGAAGGCGCCACCCAGCAGGGTGAAGGCGATGATCCAACCCGGCTGGGCGATGTCGAAGGACACGAAGGGCAGCGACACCAGCAGCACGCCAGCACCACAGGCCGCGCCACGCAGCACGGCGGCGATCACGTAGGCGGCGTAGAACTCCCGGTAGGAGATCGGCGGCAGCAGCACGAACACGATGTTGCCGGTGATCTTGCTCTGGATGAGGGATGACGAGCTGTTGGCGAAGGCGTTCTGCAGCACCGTCATCATCACCAGGCCCGGCACCAGAAAGGCCGTGTAGCTGACGCCCGGGAAGGGCTGGACGTGATCTTCCAGCACGTGCCCGAAGATCAGCAGGTAGAGCACCGCGGTCAGCACTGGCGACAGCACGGTCTGGAAACCGACCTTCCAGAATCGCAGGCACTCCTTGTAGAGCAGGGTCTTGAAACCTTCCATGGGGTCGTCGGCTCGCGTTCTAGTTCTGATTCATGATGCCGACGAAGACCTGCTCCATGTCGGGCTTGCCGAGGGCCATGTCGAGGACGTTGCCGCCCGCCGCACGGACGCCCTCCAGCAGGCCCGCCACTTCATCGAAGCTGTCGAAGCCGAAGGCAAGCTCGGCGCCGTCGGCCCGGGCCACCCGTGCCGCCAGCGGCGCCGGCAGCACGATGGGCGCAGCGAGGCTGAGGGTGAGGGTGTGGCTGGCAAAGCGCTGCAGCAGATTGGCAGTGGTATCGAGCGCGACGATGCGGCCGGTCTTGAGCATGGCGATGCGACCGCACAGGGTTTCGGCTTCTTCGAGGTAATGGGTGGTCAGCACGATGGTGTGACCGTCCTCGTTGAGCTTGCGGATGAACTGCCACAGGCCCTGGCGCAGCTCTACATCGACGCCGGCGGTGGGCTCGTCGAGAACGATCACTGGCGGGCGATGGACCAGCGCCTGGGCCACCAGGGCCCGCCGCTTCATGCCGCCCGAGAGCATCCGCATGTTGGCGTTGGCCTTGGTGGTGAGATCCAGGTGGTGCAGGATCTCGTCGATCCAGTCGTCGTTGTTCTTGAGTCCGAAGTAGCCCGACTGGATGCGCAGCATCTCGCGCACCGAAAAGAACGGATCGAAGACCAGCTCCTGGGGCACCACGCCAAGGGCCATGCGGGCGGCGCGGTAGTCGCGCACCACGTCGTGCCCCATCACTTCGAGAGTGCCGGAGTCAGGCCGCGCCAGGCCCGCGAGACAGGAAATGAGCGTCGTCTTGCCCGCGCCATTGGGGCCGAGCAGGCCGAAGAATTCGCCCTGCCCGATCTCCAGGTCGACGCCGGCGAGCGCCTGCAGGGAACGGAAACGCTTGGTGACGCCGGCAATGCGGATCGCAGGGCTCATGGAAAAAACCGGGAGAGGCGCTCAGCGCCCGAGAGGCAGAATGGTATCGACGTCGTAGAGGGACGCCAAGCTCACCAGCGCGGCGGGGGCGCCGGTGATGGAGAACTGCCGGCCGGCGCCACGGGCTGCCCGCGTCCAGCTGAGCAAGAGGGCCAGTGCGGCCGAATCCACCTGGGTGACGGCAGCCAGGTCGACAACCCGGTCGGCCGCGGCCACGAGCGCCCGCCCCGCCTCGCCCAGCGGCGCGACTGTGGCAAGGGTGAGCGGACCTTCGAGGGTCAGCCGGGCGCCGTCTTCGCGGATCATTTCTTGGCAGAGACCGTGGTTTCGAGCTGCTTGTTCTTGTCCTTGAGGGACTTGATCAGGCCGTCGATGCCGCCGGCCCGCACTTCCTGGCCGAAGCTGTCGCGGTAGTTGGTGACGAGGCTGACGCCGGCCACCATCACGTCGTAGACCTTCCAGTTGTCGCCCTGCTTGTCGAGGCTGTAGTCGATCTGCACCGGCTTGGCACCGGCCTGGCGGACTTCGGTGCGGACCACCACGTCGGTGTCTTCGGGCTTGGCCTTGAGGGGCTTGAAGTCGATCTGCTGGTTGCGGTACTGGGTGAGCGCGTTGGAATAGGTGCGCACCAGCAGGGTCTTGAACTCCTGGGTGAGCTGGGCCTTCTGGTCGGCGCTGGCCTGCTTCCAGTCCTTGCCCACGGCGAGGCGGGTCATGTGGGCGAAATCGAAGTACGGCAGCACCTTGGTCTCGACCAGTTCGACGGCCTTGCGGGTGTCGCCGGACTGGATGGCCTTGTCCTGGCGGACGATGGTGATGACGTCGTCGGTCACGCCCTTCACGAGGGCGTCCGGGGCGACGGTGTCGGCCAGGGCGGCGAACTGAACGCCAAGGCCAAGGACGAGGGCGGCAATCAGGGAGGAGATTTTCTTCATCGCGTGTTCTCTGTGTTCTTGTTCGTGTTGGGGTTGGCGATCCGGATCATTCAGCGCCGGAGTCGTCGTCTTCATCCTTTTCCCGCGGCGGGCGGCCATCGTAGACCTGACTCCGGCGGTACTGGATGTAGAAGCTGCGCATGTAGCCGTACTTGTCGAGGGCAGCCTGATCGGCGGTGGTGTCGGCACCGAGCAGTTGGGCGCGACGGTTGATGAAGCGCAGGGCCGTCAGGCGGTTGCGCTCGCCGATGTCCTCGACGCCCCAGATCGGGTCAACGTTCAGATCACCCACCAGGCCGACGGTGTCACGCAGATTGCTCGGACCGAGGAGCGGCAGCACCAGGTAGGGGCCATCGCCCACGCCCCAGCGGCCGAGCGTCTGGCCGAGATCCTCGTCGTGCTTCTCGAGGCCCATTTCGGTGGCGATGTCGAAGATGCCGAAGATGCCGATGGTGCTGTTGATCAGCAGGCGCCCGCCATCCGACAGGCCATCGACAAACTTGCCCTGGAGCAGGTTGTTCACCCCGATCCAGAAGTCGCCGAGGTTGCCGAAGAAGTTGCCCACCCCCACCTTTACCGGCAGCGGCGCCAGATCGTAGACCTGGGCCACCGGGCGCATCACGTAGCGGTCGGCGGTTTCATTGAAGCTGAAGGTTGCCCGGTTGAGGGGCTCCAGCGGGTCCTTGGGATGTCCGCCAGTGCCGGCGCAGGCCGACAGGCCAAGGGCCAGCAGCAGCGCCAGGGCGCCGCGCCGCACGGGGGTCGAATCGGGTGTGCTGTTCTTCATGGCTTTTCCGGAGGCTGGCCGGGCCGCCTCCGCTCTCTGTCGTTGTTCCGGTTCTGCCTTACTTGGCCGGTGCGGAATCGCCCTCGGCCTTGCCGAACATGAACTGGCTGATCAGCTTTTCAAGCACAACGGCCGACTGGGTCTTCTTGATGACTTCACCGGGCGCCAGGGTCTTCTCCTCGCCGCCGGGATCGAGCCCGAGGTACTGCTCGCCGAGCAGGCCGGAGGTGAGGATGTTGGCGAAGGTGTCGGTCGGGAACTTGTAGCGCCCATCCACCGTGAAGACCACCTCGGCCTGAAAGCGTTCATTGTCGTAGCGGATCTGCTCGACCCGCCCGACCACCACGCCGGAGCTCTTGACCGGCGCGCGCAGCTTGAGCCCTCCGATGTTGTCGAAATTGGCACGCAGGGTATAGGGCGACTGGATCTCGGAGCCGGAAATGCTGCCAACCTTCAGCGCCAGGAACAACAGCGCGGCGATACCCATCGCCACGAAAACCCCGACCCACAGATCGAGCGTCGTGCGACTCATCATAGACCTCTGAACATGAAAGACGTCATCACAAAATCGAGCGCCAGGATCGCCAGCGCCGAACTTACCACCGTCCGCGTGATGGCCCTGGACACGCCTTCGGCGGTCGGCACGCAGTCGTAACCTTCGAAGACGGCGATCAGCGCCACCGCCACACCGAAGGCGAAACTCTTGTAAACGCCGTTGAGCACGTCGTACTGGAAATCCACAGCGGACTGCATCTGCCCCCAGAAGGCGCCGTGGTCGACGCCGATGAAGACCACCCCGATCAGCCAGCCGCCAAAGATGCCCATCGTCGAGAACAGCGCGGCCAGCAGCGGCATCGAGATCACCCCGCCCCAGAAGCGCGGCGCGACGACCCGGGCGATGGGGCTCACCGCCATCATGTCCATCGCCTTCAGCTGCTCGGTGACCTTCATCAGCCCGATCTCGGCGGTGACCGCGGAGCCGGCGCGACTCGCGAACAGCAGCCCGGCCACCACCGGCCCCAGCTCGCGCAGCAGCGACAACGCGACGAGCGTACCCATCGCCTCGGTGGAGCCGTAGCGCTGGAGGATCTCGTAGCCCTGCAGGCCCAGCACCAGCCCGACGAACAGGCCCGACACCAGGATGATCAGCAGCGACAGCACGCCGCTGAAATACAGCTCGCGGATGGTCAGGTGCAGGCGCGTGAACGACTGGCCCGAATACACCAGGATCAGCCAGAAGAAGCGGGCAATGAAGCCGATCTGCCACACGCCGTTGATGGCCATGCTGCCAAGCTTGCGGAACACCCCGCCCATCAGGCTGCACCTCCGGTCAGGGCCGTGGCGTAGTCGCCGGCCGGATAGTGGAAAGGCACCGGCCCGTCCGCCTCGGCGTTGACGAACTGATGCACGAAGGGATCGGTGGATTGGCGGATGTCGTCGGGCGTGCCCTCCGCCACCACCCGACCTTCCGAGATGAAGTAGATGTAATCGACGATCAGCAGGGATTCGTGAATGTCGTGGGTGACGATCACCGAACTCGCCCCAAGGGCATCGTTGAGGCGCCGGATCAGCTGGCCGATCACGCCGAGGGAGATCGGATCGAGGCCGGTGAAGGGCTCGTCGTACATCAGCAGCATGGGGTCGAGGGCGATCGTCCGGGCCAGCGCAACCCGGCGCCCCATGCCGCCGGAGAGCTCGCCGGGCATCAGCCGCGCGGCACCGCGCAGGCCCACCGCGTGGAGCTTCATGAGCACCAGATCGTTGATGAGCTCGGGCGACAGATCGGTGTGTTCGCGCAGCGGAAAGGCCACGTTGTCGAAGACCGTCATGTCGGTGAACAGCGCCCCGAACTGGAACAGCATGCCCATCCGCCGGCGCATGGCGTAGAGCGCATCGCGACCAAGACCGGCCACATCCTGCCCATCCACCGTGACGCGCCCGCCGCAGGCCTTCTCCTGCCCGCCGATGAGACGCAGCAGGGTCGTCTTGCCGCTGCCGCTGCCCCCCATGATGGCCACGACCTTGCCCCGCGGGATCGACATGGAAATGTCGCGCAGGATCGCCCGCTCGCCGTAGGCGAAGCGCACGTTTTCAAGTCGTACAAGTGGCTCGGACATGGGAAAATGTTGCAATGCGGGATGCCGATTGTAGCAGAGGGTTTGTTTCGTGGCATGCGGGGTAGCCCCATGCCGGCCAGAATTATCTCGTGACATCAAGGCGTTGAGCATCCCGAAGCGGGCTTCGCCAGAGCCGTTTATAATGCGCGGTTTCGGTCCGCCCGCAACATCACGCCCAACCCGGCCTGCCACGCGTAGCGCGACATTCTCTTCGATCTTCCCCGCCGATGCAGGAAAAAATGCAGGACAAATACCTCCCCGCCGACATCGAACGTGCCGCCCAACAGTATTGGGACGACAGCGCCGCCTTCCGCGTCTCCGCCGACGCGTCCAGGCCGAAGTACTACTGCCTGTCGATGTTCCCCTACCCCTCGGGCAAGCTGCACATGGGCCATGTGCGCAACTACACGATCGGCGATGTCCTGTCCCGCTTCCACAAGATGAAGGGCTTCAACGTCCTGCAGCCCATGGGCTGGGACGCCTTCGGCCTGCCCGCCGAGAACGCCGCGATCAAGAACCAGGTGCCGCCCGCCAAGTGGACCTACGACAACATCGCCTACATGAAGCAGCAGCTCAAGTCGCTCGGCTTTGCCATCGACTGGAGCCGCGAGCTGGCCACCTGCACGCCCGAGTACTACAAGTGGAACCAGTGGATCTTCCTGCGCATGCTTGAAAAGGGCATCGCCGAGCGCAAGACCCAGGTGGTCAACTGGGATCCGGTGGACCAGACCGTGCTCGCCAACGAGCAGGTCATCGACGGCCGCGGCTGGCGCACCGGCGCGGTGGTCGAGAAGCGCGAGATCCCCGGCTACTACCTCAAGATCACCGACTACGCCGACGAGCTGCTGGGCGATCTCGACCAACTGGGCGGCTGGCCCGAGCGCGTCAAGCTGATGCAGGCCAACTGGATTGGCAAGAGCACCGGCGTGCGCTTCGCCTTCAAGCACGACATCGCCGACGAAGCCGGCCCGATCGGCGACGGCAAGCTGTGGGTGTTCACCACCCGCGCCGACACCATCATGGGCGTCACCTTC
>NZ_CALAYQ010000107.1:0-3833 GCF_937894855.1 uncultured Zoogloea sp. | reverse complement strand
GCAGGGCGATGTCGAGCAGCACCAGGCTCCAGTCGCCCTTCTCCACCAGCGCAATCGCCTCATTCCCCGACGCCGCCTCGGCCGTGATTTCCAGGTCGTCGGTATCGGCCAGAAACTGCCTCAGTCCGCCCCGCACCACGGCATGGTCATCAACGATCAATACGCTCGCCATCCACTGCTCTCCAGCCTTCTGCCCAGTCTTCGAGCGGAATGTGCAGGGTCAGGCAGGTGCCCGCCCCGGGTTCGCTGCTGATCGACAGCCAGCCGCCGAGATACTGGGCCCGCTCCTGCATTCCGATCAGACCGAAGGAATCCAATTTGTCCCGCTCGCCGTCCGCGAGCCCGATGCCATTATCCCGCACCTCGACGTCCAGCATGCCATTCTGAATTTCCATCACGATGGAGGCCCGCGTAGCGTGGGCGTGCCGGGCGACGTTGGTCAGCGCCTCCTGCACGATGCGGAACACCGCCGTGTTACGGACTACCGAAAGCGTCAGACGTTCCGGCATCCGCACGTCGATGGCGATGCCCGTCATGCGCGAAAAATCCGCCGCGTACCACTTGACCGTCGCGATCAGCCCCAGCGTGTCGAGCATCGCAGGGCGCAGCCCGGCGGAGATCCGCTTGACGGTCTTGAGCGCCGAATCCACCTGCTCCAGCAGGCGGTCGAAGCGCGCCTGGGTGGGCGCCGGCAGCGCCAGGCCATCCACCGTGGTAGCCAGCCCGAGCTTGAGCATGGTCAGGGTGCCGCCGAGCTCGTCGTGCACCTCGCGGGCGATGGTGGTGTTCTGCTCCTCACGCACGGTTTCCAGGTGGGCCGCCAGTCGCTTGAGGCGCGCGGCGCTCTCGGCCTGCTCCTCGGCTGCCAGCTTGCGTTCGGTGATGTCCTCGTGCACGGCCACCAGACGCAGGGGGCCGTCACCCTGAAAACAGCTCAGGTTGAGCACGGACCAGCGCCGCTCGGTGGGCGAGGTGCACTCGTACTCGATGGACACATCGTCGCGGCACCCCACCACCGCGCTCCGGATGGCATCCGCCACCTGGCCGGCCACCGGACACTCCGCCAGGGTGGCCGCATCGCAGATCGCCAGGTAGTTGGCGCCCTCGCTCATCAGCGACGGATCACCACCGTTGCCGACTGCAAACTCGCGCCACGCCCGATTGACCGCGATGATGACGCCGTTCGCATCCAGCACGCACAGGGGCGAATTGAGCGCGTCGATGGTGGCACGGGTGAAGCGCTCGGACTCCAGCAGCGCCCGGGCCCGCTCCTCCGCCTCGAAGGTGCGTTCGGCCACCTTCTCCTCGAGGGTGTCGTTCATGCGCATCAGCGCGGCTTCAACCTCCTTGCGGACGCTGATGTCGGTCAGGCTGCCCACCAGCCGGGTCACCCGCCCCCGGGCATCGCGGATGATCCGGACGTTGTCGGAGATGTGCGCCCACCGCCCGCCGTCGCAGAGCAGGCGGTATTCGGTGTGCAGGCGGTCACTGCGCTGCTTCAGGCAGGCCAGCACCATCGGCCTGATCCGCCGCAGGTCTTCCGGATGGATACGCGCATGCCACCAGCGCCGGTCGAACTTCACTTCGCCCACACCACCAAACACCTTGGTAAAGCCGGCCGAACAGTAGAACGAATCGCTCTCCCGATCCCAGTCGAAGACCATCCCGGCGACCGCCTCCATGGCCAGCCGGAAACGGGATTCGCTCGCCGCCAGGGCGGCCTCGGCCCGCTTGCTGTCGGAGATGTCCTGGGTGCAGCCCATGCCGGCGATCGGCTTGCCGCTGGCGTCAAACTCCAGCTCGACCCGCTCCTTCACCCAGCGGATCTCGCCATCCACCACCAGGCGGTGCTCGATGTCGTAGGGCGCGCCGTTCATCGCGGCCTTCCAGGCGCTGTCCACGAACTCGCGGTCTTCTGGATGGACGACGGACAGAAAGCTCTCGTAGGTCAGCGGCACGCCCTTCGGCACGCCGAAGATGCGGTGGTTCTCGTCGAACCAGCGCAGCTCGTTGCGCACGAGATCCAGCCGCCAGCTGCCCGTGCGGGCCACGGCCTGGGCGCGCTGCAGCTCCTCCTCGCTCTCACGCAGGGATTGCTCGACCCGCTTGAGGCGGCTGATGTCGAGGTTGATGCCCGCCCAGTGGGTGATCTCGCCGCGCTCGTTGCGCACCGGCACGCCCCGCGCCAGGATGTGGTGCCAGTTTCCGTCGGCGCCGCGAAACCGGTGCTCCACATCCCACACCGAGCCCCGCTTGACGCATTCCATCCAGCGGGCGAGGGTTCGTTCGGCATCATCCGGATGCAGCAGGCTGGACCACCCGAAATCCGAACACTGAGCCTGGGTCATGCCCACCAGCTTGAGGAAGGACTCGCTGGCGTAGATGTTGCGGCCGTCCGGCGCGCACACCCACACCCCGTAGTCGATGGATTCGCCGATGGCGCGGTACAGGCGCTCGCTGTCCCGCAGCGCGACCTCCATGCGCTTGCGCTCGGTCACGTCGCTGAGGAAGCCGTGCCACAGGATGCTGCCATCCGCCTCCCGCTGGGGCATCGAATGGCCTTCGATCCAGCGCTCGCCCTTGGTCGGATGGATGACGCGATACTCGGCCCGCCAGGCCGTCAGGGTGCTGGCCGAGGCCGCGACCGTCTCGCTCACGTAGCCCACGTCGCCCGGGTGTATCCGCGCGAAGATCGGCGCGGAGTCATCCACCACGTCTTCCGGCCGCAGGCCATAGAGCTGCTCCAGCGCGGCGCTGGCGTAGGGCATGCAGGACGTGCCGTCCGGCCGCAGCCGGAACGAGCAGATCACCCCGGGCACCGTCGCGGCGATCTTGGTCAGCTGCGCCTGCAGCTCGTACTTCTCGCGCATCAGCGCCTCGGCTTCCTTGCGTTCGCCGATGTCGCTGAGGGCCAGGTTGAGCACCGGCTGGCCGCCGGCGTCCCGCACCGCGCTGGCTTCCACCAGCATCCACACGCGGCGCCCGTTTTCCTGGCGCATGCGCACTTCGCAGGATTGCAGCGTGGCGGTATCAAAGATGCGCCGGCAATAGCGCGCAAAGGGCGCCCGGTCGCTCTCGCAGACAAAGCCCGCCACCGGCTGGGTGATCAGCCTGCCCAGCGAGACCCCCAGCAGGGTCGCGGCGCGGATGTTGGCCTGCAGGATCGTGCCCCGCTCGTCGATGGTCAGAAAGCCCACCGGCGCAAGCTCGTAGAAATCGAAGTAGTTGGCCCGGGCAGCCTCCAGGCCGATGAGTGCCTGCCGCAACTCGGCGTTCTCGAGCTCCAGCTGTACCTCGCGGGCCGTCAGCTCGTCGAGCTCACGGCACATGTCTCCGAGGGGAAGCGCGTCGTCTTTCGCGCCCTCGGCCCATCTATCGTCGTCGGCCATTTGGTTCATCCATCGCTTGCCTTGCCGGGATTCTCGCGCCGTTCTGCCACCGGTGGTGGCCAATCGTGCCAAAAGATGGTCGATCGCACGATCTACGCCAACCTGCCCTGACTCCCCGGCTGACGCAGCACCACCTGATTGCGGCCTTCGCGCTTGGCAGCGTAGCAGGCATCGTCGGCAATCTTCAGGGCGGCGGCGCTGCTGTCCACCGACGCGTCGATCTCGGCCAGCCCGAAGCTTGCGCTCACCCTGAATTCGCGGCCTTCCCACTGGAAGCGCAACGCCGAGATCGCGCGGCACAGGCTGTCGACGATCCGGCAAGCGTCATCGGTGCTGCAGTTGCGCAGGAGCAGCGCAAACTCGTCGCCGCCGATGCGGCTGGTCAGATCCATCCCATTACACACATCTCCCACCCCTGTACCCTATCGTCCTGAGTGACGAACA
>NZ_CALAYQ010000106.1:0-3591 GCF_937894855.1 uncultured Zoogloea sp. | reverse complement strand
TTGGTGGTGATCTGGGCCTGCAGCCAGCCGCCGTTGAGGTTGGCGGGGCTGTCGGAATCGGTGACCGTCATCACCGTGTCGATGGGCGTGGCGACGGCGTTTTCGGTGTAGGCAAGGGTCTGGGCGGTGCCACCGAGCACCGGGGCGTCGTTGGTCGGCGTGATGTTGATCAGGCCGGTGTCGGATGCAGTCTCACCGGTGGCGCTCTGGGCGGTGACGGTGAAGACGCGCACCGGCGAGGTGACCGGGCTGTCGGAGGTGGCGTTGAAGGCGACCTGGCGGGCGATGCTGGTGACGACGGCGTCGTTCACCTTCGAGCCATACACCCGCACGTTGTCGATGTACATCGACGCGCCGGCGGCACGGCCACCTGAGAAGTCGTAAGTGCCCGAGACGAACACGAAGCGGTAGGTGCCGGTGGTGCCGATGGTGGCGCTGGCGGTCGCCCAGTTGGTCGAGCCGGCGGTGCTGGTGCCGGTGGCGTCGAGCACCTTGGTGGTGGCGCCGGTGGTGGTGTTGAGGATGTAGCCGAATACGTCGTAGGCGTCGTCGCCAGCATAGGCGCGCCAGTCGAAATAGATCTTGTCGCCAGCGCTGGCCGAGAAGGTGTCGCTGTACACCGCCGGGCCGTGCACGACGTCGTAGCCGGAGGCGGTAGTGATGCCGGAACTCAGCAGGCTGAGGGAACGGGTGCCTTCGGTGTATTGGCTGGTGCTGACGGTGGTGCTGTAGCTGCCGGCGGTGGACGGATAGGGGTCGTCGTTGCCGGCGTTGGCCGGGTAGGTGCCGTCATTGGGCGAGGTGAAGCCGGCGATGCTGGTGGTGCCCAGGTTGATGACCTGGTTCATGGCCGTCCAGCCGGTGAGCGAGCCGGATTCAAAACCCGAGTTCGTGAAGGTGGAGACGAAGTTGATCTTCAGCGCCTTGCCGGCGGTGCCATTTTCGGTGGCGTCGATGCTGCCGATGATGTCGCGACCAGCGCCGTTGCCGAGGTAAACCGAACTGCCCGAATACGAGATCGCGCCCGAGGCGTTCACGTCGGCGGCGTTGGTGAGCGTGAGGATGTCGGTGCTCTGGCCGTTGGTGAGGCTGAAGCGGATGTACTTGCCGTCGTAGGAGCTTCCGCCGGTGATGGTGATGTTGCTGTCCACGACAACCGCGCCGCTGCCTTCCACGTAGGTGGTGTCGTCCACCGAGGTGACGCTGGGGGCGCCCAGGAGGAAGGGATCAACGGCATCGGCGAAGGCGAGGCTGCGGGATTCGATCGCGCCGGTGGTGTATTCGAGCGTCCAGTCGCCGCCTTCCTGGGTGGCGCCGGTGGCGTCGGTGGAGGCGGCCACGTCGGCCTGGGTGATCCGGGCGATCTCGTCCACCAGGGCCTTGCCGTCGGTGCCGGTGCCGACGTCGCAGCCGTAGATCAGGATGTCGCCGTCGGCCGCGAGGCTGGAGCCGATGGCGGCCAGGGCGTCGGTGTGGGCGGCGAGGGTGGCCTGGTTGATGTGCAGGTTGCCGAGGGTGATGTCGCCCTGGTTACCGTGGGACAGGATATGGATGGACTGGATGTCGTTGCGGCCGGCAACGGCGTCCTGAATCTGCTGGAGGGCGTTGCCCGTCGGGTCGAGCACGATGACCCGGGCGCTGCCGTCGATGTTGCTGGCGAGCACGTTGGCGTTCTGCAACTGCCCGTCCACAAAGACGAGGCTGGTGGCTGATGCCGCATCAGGGGCGGAGGCGCCCACCGCAGCCGGCACGAGATCGGCCGAGCTGTCGGTGGTGGCGTCGGCGGTCACCGGATGATCGGCGGCCAGCTGGGCGACGGCTTCGGCACCTGCGGCGCCATCGAAGACGAGTCGCTGTTCAAGGGCCAGCGGGGCCGGCCCCTGGCGGTTGAGGCGGCGTTTGCCAGAGGAGCTGCGGGTCGGGTTCGAGGGCATCGTGGGCCTCCTGCTAATTCTGATGGGCGTTTATTTCGGCGAAGCGGGCGTGGAGGCAGGCGGTGCAAGCTGCACCCGCCCGCTCATGCCGGCGATCAGATCGGGGAACTGGCCGTCGATGACGGCGATGGTCTTGACGGACTGGCTGACCGGATCGACCTTGGCGCCAAGGCGGATCACCTTGGCCGGGTAGGTGCCGCCGGTTTCGTCGATCTTCACCTGGAAGCGGTAGCCATCCTTGAGCCATGCCATCCAGCGGGAGGGAACGATGAATTCCAGTTCGAGGGCGCTGTCGTCGAGGATTTCGAGAATGCCCTGACCGGGTTGGGCGAACTGTTGCTCGCGCACCTTTTGTTCGGAAACGCGGCCCGAGAAAGGCGCGGCGATCTGACACTTGGACAGGGTGGCGTTCATCAGCGAGACGTCGGCCTTGGCCTTGGCGACTTCCGATTGGGAGGTGTCCAGTTCCAGCTTGCCCACCGAGTTGAGTTCGGCCAGCCGGCGGTTGGCGGCGAAGGTCTTCTCGGCTGCGGTCAGCGAGGCTTTCGCCTTGTTGAGCTGGGCGGCCTGCAACGAGCAGTCCAGGACGATCAGCACCTGACCGGCTTTGAAGCGCTCACCTTCGCGTACCGCGATGCGATTGACCTTCGCCCCGACTTCGGCGGCGAGGGTGGTGAATCGCCGGGGCGAGAGTTGGGCGCGGATGTCCTGACGGTCAAGGGCTGGGGCCGTAGCGGCGGCACCCGGCGGCGGGGGCGGGTTGCCCCGCGGCGGCACCTGGGCCCAGGCGCCGATGACGGAGGCGCCCAAGGCGATGGCAAGCATGGAACGGAACATGGAGAGCCTCTTCAGGGAGCGGTCTTGGGCGGGACGGCGGCGAGGGCGAGGCGCTTCATCTGGCCCATCGAGCGTTCGTGGATGTCGGCGATGGACCAAGCGGCGTTGCTGACCTTGGGTTCGCCGATGCCCTGTGCGGCCGAGATGTTCGACCACGCAAAGCCGCGTGCCGCGATCGGCGTCGCCGAAACCGGCGCGACGGAGGCAGGCTGCTCGCCATCGACGGCCGTGGTGCGTTCCCCTTCGGAGGCGGCATCGGCTTTCGGTGCCGGCGCCGCGGCGGGAGGTTGCAGGGCGTCGCCCCGGTTCCACTGCTCCATGCTGTTCTCGACGTTGCGGCGCAGATCCGACAGGGAGGTGTCGTTCAGGCTGGCGATCTCGGGTTCCAGCCCGAGGGTGGACTGGATGCGGCTGCTGGCGGCGTAGAGCTGGCTGAGCGCCTGGTAGCGGCGGAGCAGACTGACGATGGCCGAGGTGTTGCTGAAGATCAGGTCGAGGCGGCCTTTGGTGGCGGCGTCCTCGCGGCTCTTGCTGTGTTCGAAGATGCGCTGGTCGACGGTGTAGATGGAGTCGGCGCGTTCGAGCAGCTTGTAGGCGTTTTCGTATTGTTGGCGGGCCAGATGAACCTGGGCCAGAACCGCCATCTGGGTGGCCATGCGGCGGTGTTCGGCGAGTTTTTCCGAGGATTCGTTGAACTTGATGGCGGCCGGGGCGGACAGCAAGGTGAAGAGGTTCCAGCTGATCTGGGCGCCGGCTTCCTGCCAGGAGTTGTGGATCAGGTAGCTGTTGGTGTCGTGGCGCAGGCTGTAGTTGAAGGAGA
>NZ_CALAYQ010000105.1:0-18041 GCF_937894855.1 uncultured Zoogloea sp. | reverse complement strand
CAGATGTCGCAGGGCACGTACATGTCGGGCAGGAAGTGCATCTCGACCTTGATCATGCCGTCGCCCTGGCAGGCCTCGCAGCGGCCGCCCTTGACGTTGAAGCTGAAGCGCCCCGGGCCGTAGCCGCGGGCCTTGGCCTCGGGCACGCCGGAGAACAGGTCGCGGATCGGGGTGAGCAGGCCGGTGTAGGTGGCCGGGTTGGAGCGGGGCGTGCGGCCGATGGGGCTCTGGTCGACGTTGATGATCTTGTCGAAGTGGTCGAGCCCCTCGATGCCCGCGCAGGGGGCCGCCTCGACGTTGCTGCCGTTGAGGTGGCGCGCCACGTGGGCGTAGAGGGTGTCGTTGATGAGGGTGCTCTTGCCCGAGCCGGACACGCCGGTGACGCAGGTGAACAGCCCCACCGGGATCTCGACGCCGACCGACTTGAGGTTGTTGCCGGTGGCGCCTTCGATGCGCAGCACGCGCTCCGGGTCGGCCGGGTGGCGGCTGGCCGGCACGGCGATGGAGCGGGTGCCGGAAAGGTAGGCGCCGGTGAGGGAATCCGGGTGGGCGGCCACGTCTTCGGGCTTGCCTTCGGCGATCACCTGGCCGCCGTGCACGCCGGCGCCGGGGCCCATGTCGACCACGTAGTCGGCCATCCGGATGGCGTCCTCGTCGTGTTCGACGACGATCACGGTGTTGCCCATGTCGCGCAGGCGGCGCAGGGTTTCGAGTAGGCGGTCGTTGTCGCGCTGGTGCAGGCCGATGGAGGGCTCGTCGAGCACGTACATCACGCCGGTGAGGCCGGAGCCGATCTGGCTGGCGAGGCGGATGCGCTGGGCTTCGCCGCCCGAGAGGGTGTCGGCGGAGCGGTCCAGCGAGAGGTAATCCAGCCCCACGTTGATGAGGAACTGCAGCCGGCTGGAGATCTCGCTGACGATCTTTTCCGCCACCTGGGCACGCTGGCCGGTCATGTTGAGGCCGTCGAAGAAGGCCTTGCAGTGGGCCAGCGGCAGGCGGCTGACCTCCGACAGGTTGCGATCGCCGATCAGCACGAAGCGCGCCTCGGTGCGCAGGCGGGTGCCGTGGCAGCTGGGGCACGGGCAGTTGGCCCGGTACTTGGCGAGCTCCTCGCGCACGGCGAGGGAGTCGGTCTCGCGGTAGCGGCGCTCGAGGTTGGGGATGATGCCTTCAAAGGCGTGCTCCTTGAGCACCGCCTTGCCGCCGTCGGCGAGATAGCGGAAGGCGATCTTGTCGCGGCCCGAGCCGTGCAGCACCACATGGCGGATCTGCGCCGGCAGCGCCTCGAAGGGCGTGTCGATGTCGAAGCTGTAGTGGTCGGCGAGGCTGGCGAGCAGCTGGAAGTAGAACTGGTTGCGCCGGTCCCAGCCGCGGATGGCGCCGGAGGCCAGCGACAGATCCGGGTGGATCACGACGCGATCCGGATCGAAGAACTCCACCTGCCCGAGGCCGTCGCAGCGGGGGCAGGCGCCCATCGGGTTGTTGAAGGAGAACAGCCGCGGTTCGAGCTCGGCCAGCGCGAAGCTGCACACCGGACAGGCAAACTTGGCGGAGAACAGGTGCTCGGTGCCGGTGTCCATCTCGACGGCGATGGCGCGGCCTTCGGCGTGGGTGAGGGCGGTCTCGAAGGATTCGGCGATGCGCCCGCGCAGATCCTGGCGCACCTTGAGGCGGTCGACGACCACTTCCACGTTGTGGCGGCGGTTCTTGTCGAGTGCCGGCATGGCGTCGATCTCGTGCACCACGCCATCCACGCGCACCCGCACGAAACCCTGGGCGCGCAGCTCGGAGAACAGATCGGCCTGCTCGCCCTTGCGGCCGGAGATCACTGGCGCGACGATCATCAGCTTGGTTTCTTCGGGCAGGGCCAGCACCGCGTCGACCATCTGGGAGACGCTCTGGGCTTCCAGCGCGTGCTCGGGGTGATCCGGGCAGTGGGGCGTGCCGGCGCGAGCGTAGAGCAGGCGCAGGTAGTCGTGGATCTCGGTGACGGTGCCGACGGTGGAGCGCGGGTTGTGGCTGGTGGCCTTCTGCTCGATGGAGATCGCCGGCGAGAGGCCTTCGATCAGATCGACATCGGGCTTTTCCATCAGCTGCAGGAACTGCCGCGCGTAGGCCGACAGGGATTCCACGTAGCGGCGCTGGCCCTCGGCGTAGAGGGTGTCGAAGGCCAGGGAGCTCTTGCCCGACCCGGACAGGCCGGTGATCACCGTGAGCCGGTTGCGCGGAATGTCGAGGGCGATGTTCTTGAGGTTGTGGGTGCGGGCACCGCGGATTCGGATGGCGTCCATGGGGCGTTCGGGGTTTGGGCAACCTGTTAATATACGCCTCTTGCCCCTCCCCACGCAGCACGTTTCATGGCTTCCTCTGACAACGACACGATGAGCCCGGCCGAACGCCGCGCTGGCCTTTCGCTGGCCGCGATCTTCGCGCTGCGCATGCTCGGCCTGTTCCTGATCCTGCCGGTGTTTGCGGTCCACGCCCACGGCATGCCCGGCGGCGACAACACCGCACTGGTCGGCATGGCCATCGGCGCCTACGGCCTCACCCAGGCCTTCCTGCAGATTCCCTTCGGCGCCGCTTCCGACCGTTTCGGCCGCAAGCCGGTGATCGTCGTCGGGCTGCTGCTGTTCGTGATCGGCAGCGTGGTCGCGGCGATGGCCCAGGACGTGCAGACGGTGGTCATCGGCCGCGTGCTGCAGGGCGCCGGCGCCATCTCGGCGGCGGTCACCGCGCTGGCGGCCGACCTCACCCGCGACCAGCACCGCACCAAGGTGATGGCGATGATCGGATCGTCGATCGGGCTGGTGTTCGCGGTGTCGATGGTGGCCGCGCCGCTCCTCTACGCCGTGATCGGCATGAGCGGGCTGTTCTGGCTCACCGCCGCGCTGGCCGTGGCGGCGGTCTTCACCATCCTCTTCATCGTGCCCGCCGCGCCGCCGGTGCCGCGGGCCGTGGGGCGCTTCAGCGAAGTGCTCGCCAATGGCCAGCTGATGCGCCTCAACTTCGGCGTGTTCGCCCTGCACCTGATGCAGACCGCCATGTGGGTGCTGGTGCCGGCCGGGCTGGTGGCCGCCGGGCTGCCCATCGCCGAGCACTGGAAGGTCTATCTGCCGGCGGTGCTGCTGTCCTTCGTGGTGATGGTGCCGGCGATCATCGTGGCCGAGAAGCGCGGCAAGATGAAACCGATTTTCAACGCCGCGATCGGCCTGCTGCTGGTGGTCCAGATCGGGCTCTACGTGGAAGGCAGCGCCGGGATGTGGCCGCTGGCGATCCTGCTGACGCTGTTCTTCGTGGCATTCAATGTGCTGGAAGCCACCCAGCCGTCGTGGATTTCCAAGATCGCCCCGGCCCACGCCAAGGGCACGGCGCTGGGGGTGTACAACACGCTGCAGTCCGTCGGGCTGTTCGTCGGCGGCGCCCTGGGCGGCTGGCTGGCCCAGCACGTGGGCCCCGGCGCGGTGTCGCTGCTGGGCTGCGGGCTGGCCGTGGCGTGGCTGATCCTCGCCAGCGGCATGGCGCCGCCGCCGGCCCGTCGCGTGGCCGCCGCGGCCTGACCGCCCCAACCGAATTTTTCAGGAGAGACATATGGCTTCGGTCAACAAGGTGATTCTTATCGGCAACCTGGGCAAGGATCCCGAAACCCGCTACGCCCCGAGTGGCGACGCGATCTGCAACATCACGCTGGCCACCACCGACAACTGGCGCGACAAGGCCACCGGCGAGAAGCGCGAGGCCACCGAATGGCATCGCGTGGTGTTCTTCGGCAAGCTCGCCGAGATCGCCGGCCAGTACCTGCGCAAGGGGAGCCAGGTGTACGTGGAAGGCTCGCTGCGCACCCGCAAGTGGCAGGACAAGGACGGCCAGGATCGTTACACCACCGAGATCCGCGCCGACGAGATGAAGATGCTCGGCAGCCGTCAGGGCATGGGCGGCGGCGACGCACCGGCCCGCAATGAAGGCAGCTACGGCGGCGGTGGTGGTGGCAGCCGCGATGCGGGTGGTTATGGCGGTGGCGGCGGTGGTGGTGGTTACGGTGGCGGGGCGCCCGCGCCGAGCGCACCCCCGGCCCCGAAGAAGCCGGCTGGCGGTGGTGGATTCGGCGATTTCGACGACGACATTCCGTTCTGATCCGGCGCCTGCCGGTCATGTTTTCCCCACAGCGTGGCATCACCTGCCACGCTGTTCTGTTTTTTGGCGTCTGTGTTCACGCCCTGCCGGCGCCTAGCGGTCATGCGGTTCTTGCCGTGTCGCCGGGCCAAGCTGCTACACTTTAGTTATAGATCAACCGCCGCCGGCCAGTTCCGCCTGTAGCGGGAGGCATTAGGTTTTATTGTTTTGTCCGGTGAACAATCTGGCTTGTAAAAGAGATTTTGTTTGCTATTGTTGTTCAATCCGGGGTGGTGATTTAGTGTAATTACTGATTTTGATAAAGAAGGGTGTTTGATTACACTCTTCGGGTCTCGTCAGCAGTCTGCCAGAATCGTTCCCCTGGGGTCGGATCCGGTAGCGAGCCCCGAATGACAAAACCGTTACCATCCCTTGAATCGTTTGTTCTTTTCTCCCGATTGACTCATGGCCGTCACGCCCGAAACGCCTGAAAAGGAATATTGCAGTACTTCCGAAGCCGCCCAGCGTCTTGGATTGTCTTTGGGTACCGTCCAGCAGATGGTCGAAAACGGCCAGCTGGAGGGTTGGAAGACGGCTGGCGGGCATCGGCGCATCCGTGTCAGCTCGATCGAGGAGTTCCGCGCCCGTTCGATGGCCGGCAGCCCTCAGAGCCAGCCACGCCCGGCGGCCAACAGCCTTCAGGTGCTGGTGGCCGAGGATGACCGCATCCTGCAGAAGCTCTACGAGCACACCCTGTCGTCATGGGGCCTGCCGCTGCAGATCCGCCTGGTGTCCAGCGGTATCGATGGTCTGCTGGAGATTGGCCGCGTGCCGCCCGATCTGCTCATCACCGACTTGCGCATGCCCGGCATCGACGGTTTTGAGATGATCCGCCGCCTGCGCGCCGACCCCCAGCTCCAGGAGCTCGACATCGTGGTGGTCAGCGGCCTCACCGAGGACGAGATCCTCGAGAACGGCGGCCTGCCCCCGGACGTCATCTTCTACAGCAAGCCCGTGCCTTTCCGCGAGCTGAAGGGCTATGTCCAGGCCAAGATCATGGCCATGCAGCGCCGCGGTCGAGCGGCCTGATCGTCCTGTCTTCCAGACGGCCGGCTTTTGCCGGCCGTTTTCTTTTGGGCGCTTGTCATGGCCCGTCTGTCATTGCCCTCCACCCCTTCTCCGGCGCTCCGCGGATGCCGCTCGCCGAAAATGTCGACTCAGTCCGTGACATTTTCCCGATCCGTTAGCGTCCGGTGCGTAATAACGCACGTCAAAATATTCATCTGATTTATAAAATTTCGTTAAATCGCACGTCGCCGTGGATAAGTTCTCCAGGCGCATATCGTGATCAATGTGAAATTTATCGACATATAACGATTGCGTGTGAATTTATAAAAACTGCATTGGTTTTTATAAAAATGAAGTTTTGTGAGCCGGGTGCGCGGCAGGCGGTTTCTGTCCGGATCGGCTCTTCATCCGATGTGCCCCAAAAGCAGGTGAGAGAATGTTGCGCAGTGAACAGATCCGTTGGTCCATGCCAGACAGCCTGTGTTCCGTTCCGGATGAGGGCGGAAAATGGGGCGCGAGCGATCCGGTTACGGAGGCCGCGATCACCGGTGCCGCGTTGGTGCGGCATCTGGAGGATTTCCGTTTTGCCAGCCTGCGGGCGCTGCGTCAGCTGCATCGGGCGCTGGGCGCCGATCGGGTTGCCATCGGCCTCATTGCGGCGGATGGCCACAGCATCCACGAGGAGCTCGCGTGGGCGGGTGGCTTTGGCCGCTGTGGCGAGTCCGAGCGGGTGATCTCGTGCGAGGCCTTCGCGGCGGAGATGAGCGCCTGGTTGGCGACCCGCAGCTGCATGCTGGAGGTGGAGATCGATGCGCTGGCGCCGGTGTGGCACGAACTGTCCTGTGACCACCTGATGCTGGTGCGTGGCGGGCGCGTGGTCGAAGGCCGCGGGCAGGTGGCGCTGGTGGTGCAGATGCGTAACCCGGCGCGGCTGGCGGACGGCGCCGATCACGCCATGGCGCTGCTGCTGGACGAGTACGGCCGTCGCCGTCAGGCGGTCAGGGCGTAAGCGCCAGATCCCCGGCCAGCTGGCGCCAGTGCGCTGGCGTCGGGTTGGCGAGGCAGTTGGCGAGCCATTGCCGGGCTGCCGTCAGATTGTGTTCGGCCGCCTCGCTGAGGGGCGCGCCGAGTTCGAAGGATTCCCCTCTCACGCACAGCACGAAGGCCGGTGGTGGCGGCGTCTGCCGCACGTCCCGGAAGACCTGCAGCACGGCGGCAGGGTCTAGGGCGTGGCTGCTCACCGCACGGCTGGCGCGGGGCTGGATCTCCGCAAAGGTGAAGGGCGCCGGTGTGCCGGTGCCCGCGTCGATGAAGAGCGCCAGCGCGGCGCCGTCCAGATCGAGGGCGTGCTCGACCTGCAGCTGAAAATCCTCCACCAGCCGCACGCCGGGCCGGGCCACGGCTTCGAGTTCCGCCATCAGCCGCGGGCCGAGGGCGTCGTCGCCCCGCGACGGGTTGCCGACCCCGAACACCACCACGTTCATCTCCAGCCTCAGCTGCCGCTCAGGGCGCGATCCACCAGGCTGCCATCCGCACCTACCAGTTCGACCGCCAGGGGCATCTTGCCGAGCGCGTGGGTGGCGCACGACAGGCACGGGTCGAAGGCGCGGATGGCGACTTCGATGTGGTTCAGCAACCCTTCGGTGAGCTGGCGGCCGTCGAGATAGCGGCGGGCCACCTGACGCACCGCTTCGTTCATGGCCTGGTTGTTGTGGGTGGTGGAGACGATGAGGTTGCAGTAGCTCACCAGATCGTCGTCGTCCACCCGGTAGTGGTGGATCAGCGTGCCGCGGGGCGCCTCGATGATGCCGACGCCTTCGCGGCTGCGGGGGCCTTCGGCCATGCGCTCGCCGGCGAGGATGTCCGGGTCGTCGAGCAGATCGCGGATCACCTCGGCGGCGTGGAGCATCTCGATCATCCGCGCCCAGTGGTAGGCCAGGGGGGCGTGGATGGGCTCGCCCTCGCCGTGCTCGATGAAGGCCTGGCGCTCGGTTTCGGCCAGCGGGCTGGGGATGAAGTCGCAGTTCTGCACCCGCGCCAGCGGGCCGACCTTGTACCAGCCCTTGGCGGGGCCGAGGGCCTCGACGTACGGGAACTTCATGTAGCTCCAGCTCTTCACCTCTTCGCGCAGATGCACGTCGTAGTCAGCGCAGGGCAAGCCGTCCTTCACGATGAGGCCGCGGGCGTCGCGCAGGCGCAGCACGCCGTCGTAGAGGTCGAGGGCGCCATCGGCCCGCACGAGGCTCAGCATGTGGCTGCGGAACAGCCCGAACTCGTCGTACAGCGCGCCGTTGGTCTCGTGGAGCTTGCGGGCGAGATGCACTGCGTCGCGGCTCCAGGCGATCATCTGGTCGGCGTCGGCGCGCAGCAGGTTGCGGTCTTCGCGGCTCACCAGCTTGTTCACCCCGCCGGGGATCGCGCCGGTGCCGTGCACCCGCTTGCCGGCGGTGATGCGGATCACCTCCTGACCGAACTTGCGCAGCAGCACGCCCTGGCGCGCCACCTCGGGGTAGGCCGACGCCACGCCGACGATGTTGCGCTGCTGCACCGGCGATTCAAACCCGAACAACAGGTCTGGCGACGACAGGTGGAAGAAGTGCAGGGCGTGGGATTGCAGGATCTGGCCGTAGTGCATCAGGCGGCGGATATTCTCGGCGCTGGCGGTGATGGGCACCGCGCCGACCACCGGGTCGAGCGCCTTGGCTGCGGCCAGGTGGTGGCTCACCGGGCAGATGCCGCACAGGCGTTGCACCATCACCGGCACTTCCCAGTACGGCCGGCCCTGGATGAATTTCTCGAAGCCGCGAAACTCCACGATGTGCAGCCGCGCTTCCTTCACGTGGCCCGCGTCGTCGAGGAGCAGAGTGACCTTGCCGTGGCCTTCGACCCGTGAAACGGGATCAATGGCAACCCGGCGGAGGTTTTCGCGGTTGGCGGCGGTTTCCAGTTCGAAGCCCATGGGTGCTCCTTTGGAGCAGTGAGGAGTAAGGCGTGAGGAGTGAGGAGGACTTCTTGAGCCTTGTGCGCTGGCGATCGTCAGCGCAAAGCGTTCGAGCGCGGCCTCCTCACTTCTTGCTCATGTCTCCTCGCCGCCCCTCAATCGTAATGCAGCAACCCACCCGTCAGCCGCGGGGTGCGACCGGCGATCAGGTCGGTGAGGAATTTCCAGATCGCCGGGCCCGAGGGCGGGCAGCCTGGGATGAAGTAATCGACGCGCACCACCTCGTGGATCGGCCGCACCTTGTCAAGGGGCAGCGGCAACTCCGGGTCGTTGGGGATCTGGCCGTTCTCGACGCCGGGGCGGAACTGATAGACCTCGCGCAGGCATTCGGACAGCGACAGGTGGTTGCGCTGGGCCGGCAGGCCGCCGGTGACGGCGCAGGCGCCCAGGGCGATCAGCGTCTTGCAGTTGCGGCGAAACTCGCGCAGCACGTGCACGTTCTCGGAGTTGCACACGCCGCCTTCGATCAGGCCGATGTCGCAGGGGCCCACGTCCTTGATGTCGGTGAGGGGCGAGCGGTCGAATTCGATGAGCTCCACCAGCTCGAACAGGTGCTCGTCGATGTCGAGGAAGGACATGTGGCAGCCAAAGCAGCCGGCCAGCGAGGTGGTGGCGACGCGCAGCTTGCGGGGGGCGTTCATGGAGCGGCCCTCCGGTCACTGCGTGACGGAGGCTTGGCTCTGCACTGCCAAGCCTTTCCGCAGGTGCGGTGCGGTGCACCGCGAAACCCCTGCTTTACCCTCCCCGAAGAAGGGTTCGCGCCCACTTCGGGCGGCCTGGCGTGGACGCTCATGTTCATGACTCCTCCTTCAGCGTTCTGGCGCTGATCGTGCTGGTGTCGAAGCTGCGTTCGCCGATGGGCACTGCAAAGCCGGTGCGCTTGGGCAGGATCACGCCCACCGGGCAGATGTTCGCGGCGCGGTCGTCCTTGGTGAAGTCGGTGTCGGCCAGGCGGCCGGATTCGGCATTGACCACCAGATGCTTGTCGATGCCGCGGCCGGTGAGGGCGAACACCGACTTGCCGTCGATATCGCGGCTGGCGCGCACGCACAGCTCGCAGAAGATGCAGCGGTTGAAATCCAGCAGTACGTCCGGGTGCGAGGCGTCCACCGGGCGGTCCGGGAAGAAGTGCCGGAAGCGCGGGGTGAGCATCTCGTACTCGTAGCCCAGCGCCTGCAGCTCGCAGTTGCCGCTCATCTCGCAGGACGGGCAGAAGTGGTTGCCCTCGACGAACAGCATCTGCAGGATGCCGCGGCGCTCGCCGTTCATCTCGGGGGTGTTGCTCTCCACCTCGGCGCCATCTTTGGCGGGCGTGGCACAGGCCGAGACGTGCCGGCCGGCGCTCTTCACCACGCACAGCTTGCAGCTGCCGTGGGGCGGAAAATCCTTGTGCCAGCACAGGCTGGGGATGTAATGGCCGGCGGCCCGGGCGGCTTCGAGGATGGTCTGGCCGTCTTCAAACGGCACGGGCTGGCCGTCGAGGAGAAACTGTTTCATCGCGCATCCTCCTCATGGGTCTTCAGGTGGGCGCCGGGGTCGTCGCGGGCGGTGAGCTGGCGGGCTTCGGCCAGTGCGGCGTCGAGATCGAAGGCGGGCTCGAAATCCAGCGACACCAGCCGCCGCTCGTAGGCCGGGCGGAACTTCTGCAGGGTGTCGATCACCGGGTTCGGCGCCGCGCTGCCGAGGCCGCAGTGGCTGGCGTTCTTGAGCAGGCGGTCGAGCCATTCGATGTCGTTGAGATCGGCCCGGGCGCCGTGGCCGTCGGCCAGCTTGTCCATGAAGCCCTTGAGCAGCGCGGTGCCGACCCGGCACGGGGTGCAGAAGCCGCAGCTCTCGTGGGCGAAGAAATGCACGAAGGCGCGGGCCACGTCGAAGAGGTCGCGGCTGCCGTCGAAGATCATGAAGGCGCCGGCGGTGGGCACGTCTTCGTAGGCGATGTGGCGGTGGAACTCGTAGTTGGCGAGGCAGATGCCCGCCGCGCCGCCCACCTGCACGGCCTGGGTGTCGCTGGCGCCGCAGTCTTCGAGGATGCGGGTGATGGGCACGCCGAAGGGATATTCGTAGATGCCCGGCGCGGCGCAGTCGCCGGAGATGGACAGCAGCTTGGTGCCGGTGGATTGGGCGGTGCCTGTGTCGGCGAAGGCTTCGCCGCCGTAAAGGGCGATGAGGCAGGTCTTGGCGTGGGTCTCGACGTTGTTCACCGCCGTCGGCCGGCCGAGGTAGCCCTTCACCACCGGGAAGGGCGGGCGGATGCGCGGGGTGCCGCGCTTGCCCTCGAGGGATTCGATGAGCGCGGATTCCTCGCCGCACACGTAGGCGCCGGCGCCCAGGTGGATCTGGATGTCGAAGTCGAAGCCCGGCGTGCCGAGGATGGCGGTGCCGAGCAGCCCGGCCTCGCGGCGGCGGGCCAGCACGGCTTCGAGCTGCGGGCGCAGGTAGCGGTACTCGCCGCGCAGGTACAGGAAGCCTTCGCTTGCGCCGATGGCCCAGGCGGCGAGGGTCATGCCCTCGAAGACCAGATCGGCATAGCTGTTGAGGAGCACGCGATCCTTGAAGGTGCCGGGCTCGCCTTCGTCGGCGTTGCAGACGATGACCTTGTCGGCGCCCGGCGCGTTGCGGGCGCTCTCCCACTTCACTGCGGTGGCAAACCCGGCGCCGCCCCGGCCGCGCAGGCGCGAGGCGCGCATCTCCCCCAGCCAGCCGTCGCGGCCGCGGGCGATGGCGGCACGCAGGGCGTCGCCCAGTGGCATCTGGAGATTCAGCAGGGCGTCCTTGCGGCGGATGTTGTCGTCCACCCGGAAGTACTCCGCCGGCCACAGATCAAGCGGACGTTGCTGGCGGATGAGTTCGGCGATCTCGTTGATGCGCTGGTGGCTCAGCTGCCCGATGGCGAGCCCATTGACGAGGATCGCCGGCCCCTGGTCGCACAGGCCGGTGCAGGAGGTGGTGGCCACGCTCACCAGGCCGTCTTCCGACAGCTTGCCGGGCTCGACCCACAGCTTGCGGCACAGGGCGTCCATCAGCCCGTCGTTGCCGAGCATGCGGTCGGTGATGTTGTCGGAGAACAGCACCCGGTAGCGACCGACCGGCCGGGTGTACAGGAAGCTGTAGAAGCCGGCGACGCCTTCGACCCGGGCGCGGGGGATGCCGAGGGCGGCGGCGATGTGGGTGAGGGTCGGGGCCGGCAGCCAGCCGGTCAGATCCTGGGCGTCGATGAGGATCTGCAGCAGGCGGGTCGGGTTGTGCTGGTGTCGCTGCAGTACGCCGTCAAGGTCGGCCGGCGCGGCGAGGGGAGTGGTGGGCACGGACGTCTCCTGCGGGAGTCACGTCACGAGTATGCGCCCGGATGGCCTGGCTGATTTGAGTTATATCAGAAAATGCTGTTGGATCAGGTGTTTACGCTGCGCCGCAACAATTTTAGCTGGGGGAAGACGCGGGGGCTCGCCGCGGCCACCAGCAGGGTGACGAGGCCGCCGCCGACCACCGCCGCCACCGGCCCGGCCAGCGCTGCCAGGAGACCGGATTCGAGGGCGCCCAGCTCGTTCGACGAGCTGATGAAGACGCGATTGACCGCGCCGACCCGGCCGCGCAGGGCATCCGGCGTGGCCTGCTGGATCACCGTCTGGCGGATCACCACGCTGATGCTGTCGAGCCCGCCCAGCAGCGCCAGCGCCACCAGCGACAGGGGGAAGGACGTGGACAGCCCGAAGACGACGGTCATCAGCCCGAAGCCGCCCACTGCGCCGAGGAACAGCCGGGCGTCCAGCGCCACGCCGAAGCGGGCGATCAGCAGCCCGGCGGTGGCGGCGCCCACAGCAGGCGCGGTGCTGAGGATGCCCAACCCGGCAGGGCCGACCTGCAGGATGTCCTTGGCGTAGATCGGCAGCAGGGCCACCGCGCCGCCGAACAACACGGCCACGAGGTCGACGCTCATCACCGCCAGCAGCAGGCGGGTGCGCCACACGTGGGTGAAGCCGGCCAGCACCTCGGCCAGCCGGCCGGCGCCAACAGTGGCGGGCTGCCCGCGGGAGCGCTGGCGGATCGCCAGCGTGGCGCCGAGGGCGACGAGGGACTGCGCACAGTTGGCGGCGTGGATCGGCAGGGCCGAATGGAAGGCCGCGAGCACCATGCCAGCCACCGCCGGGGCGGCCATCGAGGCCACCTGATGCAGCGACGACGCCAGCGCGATGGCGGGCGCGAGCTGGCCCGGAGGGACCAGCGCGGGCATCAGCGCATCCCGCGCGGGGCGGTTTACGATCTGGGCGCAGCCGGAGGCGACCAGCGCGGCGTAGGTCCAGCCCACGCTCAGGTGCAGCCCCGCGGCCAGCGCCAGCAGCAGCGTGGCGCTGGCAGTGAGGACGAGGCTGGCGACGATCACCCGGCGCCGCTCGAAGCGGTCGGCCACATGCCCGGCGGGCAGGAAGAAGATCAGGATCGGCAGGAACTGGGCGACGCCGACGAGGCCGAGGGCCATCGGCGAGCCGGTCTGCTCATACACCGACCAGCCCACCGCCACGCCCTGCCCGAAATGGACGATGGCGCCGATGACGCTGATCAGCAGGTAGAGCTTGAAATCTCGGGGCAGGCCCGGGCGCGGATGAGCGCTCACGGGGCGTCAGGCCACCGCGCGGGCGATGCGGGCCAGGCCTTCTTCAAGCCGACTCGGCGGGCAGCCGAAGTTGAGGCGTACGAAGCCCGGCAGGCCGAAATCCTTGCCGTCGGAGAGGCCGATGCCGTGGGCTTCGAAGTGGGCCGCGGCGTTGGCGATGCCCCGCGCCTGGAGGAAATCCCGGCAGTCGATCCACGCCAGGTAGGTGGCCTCGATGGGCGTAGTGGCGAGGCCGGGGAGGGCGTCGATCACCTCGACCACCCGCGCGGCGTTGGCCCGCAGGGTGTCGATGAGGGCTTCGCGCCAGGGGCCGCAATCCCGGTAGGCGGCCTCGGTGGCGGTGAGGCCGAGCACATTCACGTGGGGCACGATGCCGGCCATGGCGCGCTTGTAGCGGGCGCGGAGCGCGGCGTCGGGGATGATCGCGAAGGCGCAGTAGAGGGCCGGGATGTTCCAGGTCTTGGAGGGTGCCATCAGGGTGATGGTGCGCCGGGCGACGGCTTCGTCCAGCGCGGCGATGGGGATGTGGGGCGTGGCCGGATCGAGCACCAGGCCGCAGTGGATCTCGTCGGAGCAGATGACCAGATCGTGGCGTTCGGCAAGCTGGGCGATGCGGCCGAGTTCATCCCGGTCGAACACGCGGCCCACCGGGTTGTGCGGGTTGCACAGCATGAAGAGGCGCACGCCGTCGGCCACGGCGGCCTCGGTGCGGGACCAGTCCCATTCCCAGCGCGTGCCGTTCTGCACCAGCGGGGTGGTGACGAGGCGGCGATCGGAATGGGCCGGCGCGTGGAGGAAGGGCGGGTACACCGGCGTGGCGGTGAAGATGCCGTCGCCGGGCTGGCCGACGGCTCGCGCGGCGATGTTGAAGCCGGTGACGACACCCGGCAGCCATACCAGCCACTCGGGCTCGATGCGCCAGCCGTGGTCGCGGGCGATGCCTTCGATCACCGCATCCAGCACCGAGGGCCACGGGTCGGCGTAGCCGAACACGCCGTGGTCGAGGCGGGCGCGCAGGGCGTCGAGCACCGGCGGCGGGGCGGCGAAATCCATGTCGGCGACCCACATGGGGATCACGTCCCGGCCGGCGTAGCGGCGCCATTTGATGCTGTCGGAGCCGGCGCGGTCGGGGCCGGTGGAGAAGTCGAAGGGGCTCACGCGGGGTTCTGCCGGAGGATGAAAGGAGGCCAGTGTAAACGGCCCGCGGGGGCGGACGCGAACGCCAGCCCCCGCGGGTGGATGCGAGCGGCGCTCAGACTTCCAGGTGCTGGAACAGCACGGTGGAGAGATAGCGCTCGCCGAAGGACGGAATGATGACCACGATCAGCTTGCCGGCGTTCTCGGGGCGCTCGGCCACCTGCAGCGCGGCCCACACGGCGGCGCCCGAGGAGATGCCGACCAGCAGGCCTTCATCCTTAGCGAGACGGCGGGCGGTGTCGAGGGCCGCGTCGTTGGGCACCTGCACCACTTCGTCGTAGACGGTGGTGTTGAGGATGCCCGGCACGAAGCCGGCGCCGATGCCCTGGATCGGATGCGGGCCGCGCGCGCCACCCGACAGCACCGGGCTGGCGGCGGGCTCGACGGCCACGACCTTGACGCCGGGCTTCTTCGCCTTGAGGGTTTCGCCGACACCGGTGACGGTGCCGCCCGTGCCCACGCCAGCCACGAAGATGTCCACCTGACCATCGGTGTCGGCCCAGATTTCCTCGGCGGTGGTGGCCCGGTGGATGGCCGGGTTGGCGGGGTTGTCGAACTGTTGCGGGATGAAGTAGCGGCTGTCGGCGGCGGCGAGCTCCTCGGCCTTCTTGATCGCGCCGGGCATGCCTTCGGGGCCGGGGGCGAGGATCAGGTCGGCCCCGTAGGCCTTGAGCAGCAGCTTGCGCTCGCGGCTCATGGTTTCGGGCATCACGAAGGCGCACTTGTAGCCGCGGGCGGCACAGACCATCGCGAGGCCGATGCCGGTGTTGCCGGAGGTGGGTTCGAGCACGATGGTGTCGGGCTTGATCTTGCCGGCGGCTTCGGCGGCGTCGAGCATCGCCACGGCGATGCGGTCCTTCACGCTGTGGGCCGGGTTGAAGAACTCCAGCTTGAGGGCGACGGTGGCGCCGCTGGCGGGGGCCAGACGGTTCAGCTTGACCAGCGGGGTGTTGCCGACCAGCTCGGCGACGTTGTTGGCGATGCGCATTGTGGTTTTCCTTCCCGGTATGGCGTTCAATCACTAATTAATTCTAGTGTTACTTGATCCGGATCAATAGCTGAAATTGGAATAAGCAAAGCACGGGTTGCGGCGGCGATCAAAGCCGGCGGATCTTCTCGAGCAGCGACGTGGTGGAGCGCTGGTGCTCGAAGGGGATGGAATGCACGCTGCCGCCCCGGGCGAGGGTTTCGGGGGCGCCGACAATGCGATCGACCGGCCAGTCGCCGCCCTTGACCAGCACGTCGGGCTGGCATTCGAGGATGCGGGCGATGGGCGTGTCCTCGTCGAACCAGGTGACCAGATCGACGCAGCCCAGGGAGGCCATCACCGCCAGGCGGTCTTCGAGGGTGTTGATCGGGCGATCATCGCCCTTGCCCTGGCGACGCACCGAGGCGTCGCTGTTGAGGGCGACGACCATCGCGGCGCCCAGCGCCCGGGCCTGGCCCAGGTAGGTGACGTGGCCGCGATGCAGGATGTCGAAGCAGCCGTTGGTGAACACCAGCGGCCGCGGCAGGCTGGCGACGCGGGCGGCGAGCTGGTCGGGCGGGCAGATCTTGGATTCGAAGCTTGGTGCGGGATACATGGTCGGGCGTGGGAGGTCGGTAATGGGGAATGGGCGGGATTCTCCCACTTCCCACTCCCCATTTCCTATTCCCCGCCGTTCAGTGCCGTCCGCCGTAGCCGGCAAGGCCGATCATCAGCCGCACGAGGCCGTAGGCCACCCAGTTGATGAGCCGCTGCAGGCGCGGGCCGCGCTGCCAGTCGACGGCGGAGATCTCGCGGCTGCCGTCCTTCATCACCCGTCGGAGGCGATGGTGGAGATCGCCTGCAAAGGCGTCGTCGCGTACCACCACGTTGGCTTCCCGGGCCAGCAGCAGGCTGAAGGGATCGATGTTGGACGAGCCAACCGTGGCCCAGCGTTCGTCCACCACCGCCACCTTGGCGTGGAGGTGGCTCAGGTGGTATTCGAAGATGCGTACGCCGCCGGCGAGGAACTGCCCGTACAGCGCGCGGGTGGCCCGCTGCTGGAGCGGATGGTCGGTCCAGCCCTGGGTGATCAGGATGACGTTCACCCCGCGCCGGGCGGCGGTGAGCAAGGCCTGACGGAAGCGCCGGCCGGGCAGGAAGTAGGCGTTGGCGAGGATGATCTCCCGCCGGGCGGCGGCGATGGCGACCAGATAGGCGTCCTCGATGTCGTGACGGTGGCGGATGTTGTCGCGGATCAGGAAGCCGGCTTCAACCGTGCCGCAGGGCAGCGGGCAGGCCGGCGGGCTGCCGGTGAGGCGCGCCCGGCGGCGGAACGAGGCCCACGCGACGAGCTCCCACACCCGGCTGGCGGTGCGGTGGATGGGGCCGAGGAGCGGCCCTTCGACGCGCACCGAAAAATCCTGGCGCGGGGTGATGAGGCTCGGGTCGTCGTGGTTGTAGTCGCTGATGATGTTGATGCCACCCACGAAGGCGATCCGCCCGTCGATGACCGCCAGCTTGCGGTGCAGCCGGCGCAGGCGATGGCGCTGGAGCGAAAAGGCGGCCATCTCGCGGCGGTAGATCAGTACATTCACCCCGGCAGCGATCAGCTCGTCCATCAGCGCGGCGACGAACTCGCGCCCGCCGAAGCCATCCACCAGCAGGCGCACCGCCACGCCCCGGGCGGCGGCCCGGCGCAGGGCGGCGGCGATGCGGTGGCCGGTTTCGTCGTCGGCGAAGATGTAGGTCTCGAGGAAGATCTCGTGCCCGGCGCCGTCGATGGCGGCTTCCAGGGCGGGGAAAAACTCGGCGCCGTTCTCCAGCAGCGTGAGGGCGTTGCCGGGCAGCCAGTCGACGTTCATTGCGGCCGCAGCTGGGCGGTCAATGCCGCGTGGTCGGAGATGCGGCTCCAGGGCTGGCCGTAATGCACCTCGACCTTGTCCACCGCAAAGCCGCGCACGTAGATGCGGTCGAGGCGCAGCACCGGCAGGGTGCTCGGAAAGCTGCGGGCCGGCCGGCCGCGGATCGACGCGAAGGCTTCGGTGACGCCGAGCTGGCTGGTGAGGCAGTCGTCGGCATGGTTGCGCCAGTCGTTGAAATCGCCGGCGATGATGACCGGCGCGCCGTTCGGGGCGAGTTCGTCGAGGCGCCTGACCAGCGCTGCCATCTGGCGCCGCCGGCTGCCGGCGGTGAGGCCCAGGTGCACGCACACGCAGTGCACCGGGCTCGCCACGCCGTCCACCTGGATCTCGCAGTGGAGCAGGCCGCGGCTCTCGAAGCGGTGGTCCGAGACATCCTGGTTGGCCTGGGAGAGGATGGGGTGGCGGCTCAGGATGGCGTTGCCGTGGTGGCCGTGGTCGTAGATCGCGTTGCCGCCGTAGGCTGTTTGATGCCACATGTCGCGGGCGAGGAACTCGTGCTGCGGCAGGCCGGGCCAGTTGGCGTGCTGCTGGGCGTGGCGCAGGTGCATGCCCTGGACTTCCTGCAGGAAGACCACGTCGGCGCCCAGCAGGCGCAGCCGCTCACGCAGGTCGTGGATCGAGAGGCGCCGGTTGAACTGGGAAAAGCCTTTGTGGATGTTGTAGGTGCAGATGCGCAGGGTGCTCATCGAATCTCCCGTTTTTCTTCATTCTGCGCGTTCGGGGCGGCTTTGGCACGCCCGGCGCACCCGTGAAAACGGCGCCCGCAGGCGCCGTCTTGAGGGGCGGGGCAGGGCACGCGTCAGGAGACGGCGAGCATCCGCTCCAGGGCGACCTTGGCCAGCGCGGCTTCGTGTTCGGGCACGGTGATCCGGTTGACCACGTTGCCGTCTGCGAGGTTCTCGAGGGTCCAGGCCAGATGCTGCGGATCGATGCGTTGCATGGTCGAGCACATGCAGACGGTGGGCGCCATGAACTGGACGATCTTGCCCTCGTGCTTCACCTCTTCGGCGAGGCGATTGACGAGGTTGAGCTCGGTGCCCACCAGCCAGCGGGTGCCGGGAGCGGATTCCTTGACCACCTTGATGATGTATTCGGTGGAGCCGACGAAATCCGACTGGCGGCACACTTCCAGCGCGCTCTCCGGGTGGGAGATGACCTTGCCTTCCG